>JAPKMV010000218.1 GCA_026645635.1 Caldilineaceae bacterium | reverse complement strand
ATTTCCTTGAGCTGAAGAACTTCAGGACCGCCATACTGGGTTGCTACGATTGCTTTCATTGCGTGAAATCCTTTCTCTTGATGACTAAAGCTGAACTCGATGCCAAATCTATGCTGTGCGGAGTTGACGAAGTGACCACTTGCGAATGAACAATTCTGCAATTGCGAGGTTGATCACCCAGGCTGATCCCATCAACAGCGCATTTTCAAACTCGTTCGGTTTGCCCAAGATCAGGGCGCCAACTATTCCAGTCAGTACTTGTGTGCCTGCGCCAAGACCGATGGCATAGGCGCGCGTCATCCAGGCACGGTGCTGAAGGATGTCGCGCCGCCGGATCGAGGTGAATCCAAGGATGATGGACAAAACCATGCCAACTCCAAAGAAGAGCCGAAACAAATAGAGGAGGGTGTCAGTGCGCGGATAGAATACGGTCATCCACAATCCTGAAAATCCAACGAGAAGTCCAACGGGAACCAAGAGGCGTCCAACCCGGCGGTGCCAGCCATTGCCGCGCTTCCAGAAGTGACTCACGAACTGGAATGCACCCAGAAGGGCGTAGAGCGCGGCGGCAATGATGTGAATGACCACGGGGGCGGGCGCTGCAAAGAAGCGTGCGTTGGCTGTCGTTATCTCCGCACCACTTGCCAGTTCATTGAGGCGCACGGCGCCGAAGATGAGCGGAATGGCGCTGAGCAGGAGCAGCCCGGCGGGCGTCCACCACGCGGTTCGAGCTTTTTTTGCCGGTGCGGTGGTCTGAACTTCAGATTGGGCAATTGCTTTCATCTTGAACTCCTCAGTCAGTTCTTAAACAGTGCTTCTTTGAAACCAACCGTTTCGCCTATCGTAGGTGCGGTTTGCAACCGCACGTGTTGTTCTCTGCGCCTCCGCGTCAAAGTGGGGTGACTTTACAAACAGGCTCTCAGGCGGCCTGACTCGGTTCCGGCTTGACATTCCTCGGGTCGAGCAGGGGAACCAGGACAGCGGCGAGGGCAAGCAATCCGCCTGCCCAACGTGGCAGAACGCGAGCACGGAATGTAGCGATGCCAAACAGCAGAGGCCCCAAGATGATCAACAGGCCCGACAGGTTCCACAATGTTGGGAGGGCGCCAAGGTCAACCTCGCTGGGAACCCCGGTAAACATGCCGAGGGCGCCTTCCACAAATGCAGGCGACGCGGTCGCCAGGTGCGGCAGGACAAATGCTTCCACGAAGGAAAAGCCGGAGATCAGCGTCATCCAGACGGTAAACAAGACAAACCCGGCCAGACCCAGCCAACCGGACGCTTCCACTTGCCGGGCATACAGCCCCGCCATGCCGAACAGCCCGAAGTAGCCCAGGGCAGTCGCAGCAATGTGGACATTGACCCAAGTGGGCGTGGTGACGGATGAAGGGACGTTGACCTGATGGAACATCCCAATGATGATGAAGCACACTCCTGCCAACAGGGCAGATACACCTGCCAGCCGCATGAGCGCGGATGCGGTCATCTTCGTCTTGTTCGCTTTGATCGAGGTCTTGCCTTTGGTGTTCACTGCTTGTCTCCTTTTGAACCTTTGGAATCAGTGTCTGAGATGGACACCCGGCATCACTGCCTGTCTGCGTTCGATGGAAGACAAGATACAAATCAATGTGGGGAGATGTCTTCCCCACATGTGGGGATTGCGCGTGGGGAGCAACAAAAACCCTGCCAGATTTCTCTGGCAGGGTTCTGTGGATTTCTTGCGCCGCCGGGGGCTTCAGTCTCGGATCAATCCCAGGTCAATCGCCCGGTTGACAGCCGCCCGGCGGCTGTTGACGTTGAGCTTGCCGTAAATGCTCTTGGTATGAGTCCGCACCGTGCTCAAGGCGATGACGAGTTCCTGCGCGATCTCGGGACCGGACAGCTCGGTCTTGAACAGGCGCAGGATATCCAGTTCGCGCTGACTGAGCGGCTCGTTCAGGAACGTTGAAACTTGTGTGGCGGCTGGGGGTGTATCCTCTGCGCTGCCGTTTCGTTCCGCCTCAAACGCCGCCAACAGTTTGCCTGTGTAGTCCGGCATGATTCTGGCTGTGGCAGCTTTGCGCAGCAGCGCTGCCAGGGCGGCGCCTTCGTCCACAAACATGCGGACATAGCCCTCTGGCTCAGCCAGTTTCAAGGCGCGTTCCAGCGCTGCCAGAGCGGTGCGGATATCGTCTTGCATCTGACGCGCGATCGCCTGCAAGATCAGGATTTCGACCACGCTGCCCATTCTGCCGCCTGCTTCGGCTGCTTCCAGCAGACGCGCCAGGAATCCCATTGCCTCATGCAGCGAACGATCTGCGGCGTCGCGCTGAGCTTGGGACAACAGGATTCTTGCGAAAGTGATTTGCTCGAACTCCCGCAAGTAACTGGGTTCCTCGTCGATGGGCAACTTCCGCTCACGCGCCCAGTCAAGAGCCTGCTCCCAGTCACCTTGCTTGATCCAGATTCGCGCCTTCCACGCTGGCAATGGGCGGACGTTGGGGGAAAAATCGCTCAAATAGAGCGGCTCTGCCTCATCATACAGGTCGAGCGCGCCGTCCAGATCTCCCAGGGCTTCACGGATTCGAGCCATAGCAACACGCCAGCGATACGGATTTTTCGGCAGCCCGTTCAGCGCACCAAGTTCTTGACTCTGGAGGAGGCGCCGCATTGCGGCAGGCAAATCGTTCCACTCGCGGTAAATTTCGCTCATTCCCACATGCATATCTGCTGCGCCGCGCAGGGCCGGTCCACCCTGCTTTGTCGCAAGCTGCAAGCCGCGTTCGTAGATGCTCCTTGCCTTGCGCAGACGGCCTTGCGCGATCCGGATATCTGCCAGAGTCACAGAGCCACCGACCACATCGGAGGTGTAGCCAGCTTTTTGCAGGTGAGCCATCCCTTTGGCAAACATCTCGTAAGCTGTTTCAAGATCGCCGCTCGTCCAGGATGCAAGCCCCAACAGCGACGATGCCGCCCCACGCGGAATATCGTCATCCTCGCGGGTGAGTACAAGCACATTGCGCGCATGGTTCATGGCATTTGTTGCATCGCCTTGAGCCAGGGCAAGTGCGGCATGGTACATCGCGACCGAACTGGGCAGACGCCGAAACTCCTCTTCATCTACATAAACTGGTCTGATCCGCCTGTCCTCCGGCGCAGCCAGCCACAGTTCGATATCCCGCAGCCGTGCCTCAACCCCATCGAACTGACCATTTTGCATCAGCGTGCCGGCATAGTGAACATGCAGTACGGGATGGTCTTGAAACAGTTCATCGGGAAGCGCCTTCAGCCACCCCAGCAATGTGGGTTCCTGCCTGCTCTGACGCATGAACGGCAATGTTCGTTCGATCAAGTACGCCGCCCGCTCAAAATCCTGGGCGATCAGCACATGTCGAATCGCCTCGGCCGTCAACCCGTTTTGTTCATACCACTCACTCGCACGCCGGTGCAGAGCAGCAACTTGATCGGGCTGCTCTGCCATCAAATGCATGTGCAGTACATCGGCAAAGAGATGATGATAGCGATACCAATCTCGCCTGTCATCCAATGGGATGAGAAACAAGTTGCCCCGCTGCAAACTTTCCAATCTCGCCTTGCTTCCCTGTTGCGCAGTGACGGCATCGCAGAGCGGGCCATGCAAGCGGTCAAGAATGGAGGTTTGCAGCAGAAAGTTTCGCACAGGCTCAGGCTGGCGTTGCAAGACTTCCTCGACCAAATAATCCACAATATAGTGGTGATCGCCGGCGAAAGCCTGGACGAACCTGTGTACATCCTGCCGTCCGTTCATCGAAAGCGCGGCCATTTGCAGACCGGCAATCCAGCCCTCTGTGCGGCTTTCCAATGCGGCGACGTCTTCCACCGTGAGATCAAGGTTCGTCACTTGATTGAGAAATGCTGTGGCCTCGGCCAGCGTGAAGCGCAAGTCCGCCGCGCGGAGTTCGGTCAGTTGATTGCGGGCGCGCAAGCGCGGGATAGGCAGCGACGGGTCCTCACGGGTCGTGATGACCAGGTGCATCTGCGCGGGCAGATGATCGATGATAAAGGTAAGCGCCTCATCAACCGATCTTGTATCAACAAGGTGATAGTCATCCAGTACGAGGATGAAGCCATTGGGCACTGCCGCGATCTCGTTGAGCAAGGCAGTCAGCATGGATTCAATGGGTGGCCGTTGTGGCGCCTGAAGAATGTCCAGTATCTCTGTCCCCAGATTCGGCAAAATGATCCGCAGCGCGCTGATGAGGTAAACCAGGAAGCGCGCAGGATCGTTGTCATTTTCATCCAGCGATAACCAGGCAGCCGGCCGATTGCAATTCGCGAGCCATTCACTGACCAGGGTGCTCTTCCCAAACCCCGCCGGGGCAGAGATCAAGGTCAATTTGCGCCCCAGAGCAAGGCCGTCGCTGAGCTGGTTGTTCAAGCGCGGACGAGTGATGGCTTTCGGCGGTGGAGGAGAAATATAGAGTTTCGTTGCGAGAACCGGAATAGGCATCATTGGATTATAGGACATCTCCCCAAATTCCAGGTGCAGCCAATCACGCCCCAGCAGGCGGCGTCGACGTCGGCAGTTCGCCGGCGCTCAGCGCAACGGCCTGCTCCAGGGTGAGCGCCTGGCCGGCCGCCCAGGCAGCCGCAAAGTGCTCCTCACCCAGCGCGGCGCGGGTCGCCGTGACCAGTTCGGCGTAGTCGCAGCGGTAGCCGGGAGCCAGGAAGCGCGGCAGGCTGTCGAACACCTGATATGCCGCGGCCAGGAGCAACGCCGCCCGCGCCGGCTCCCCCTGCGCCAGCGCCACCCCGCCTAGCGCGGCCAGGTTCGTCGCCGTGAGCTTCTGGTCGCGCAGCCGCCAGCTCAGATCCAGGCTGGCGGTGAGCCGCGCCTGCGACTGCACCAGCGCGCCGCTTCTCCGCTCGACCTGGCCGAGGAGTTGCAGCGCCGCGGCCATGCCCCAGGGGATCGCCAGTTCCTCGTAGTGGGTCAAGGCAGCCTGAGCCTGGTCGCGCGCGGTCGGCAGGTCTCCCGCCAGCAGCGCGGCCTCGCCGATCAGCAGCAGCGCCAGCGGCACATTGCGCCGGAAATCGAGGTCACGGAAGAGCGCCAGCGCTTCCCCGGCCAGTTGCATGGCGCGGGCATAGTCGCCGGCCATAAACTCCAGCGACGCCTCGCCGTGCAGCGCATAGGCCACACTCGCCTGGCGGTCGAGTTGGCGGGCGATGCGCTGCCCCGCGGCAAAGTCGCGCCGCGCGGCGGCAAAGTGGGCTTCATCGCCGTCGAGGGCATAGAGTTGGGCGATGGAGATGTGTAGATCCGCGGTGAGCGCGGCTGCACCCAGCGCCTGGCTCAGGGTCAGCGCTTCACTGAACATGGCCAGCGCACGGGGCGACTGCCCTGCGCTGTGCGCAATCCAGCCGCCGGTGCGCAGCGCCTCAGCATAGCCGGGCTGGTCGCCTGCGCCGCGCAGCAGCGGCAGCGCCTCCTCGACCAGCCGCAGCCCGGTTGCATTCTCATCCTGGGCGTGGGCCAGCCGCGCAGCAGCCAGCAGCGCCTGGCCACGCGCAGCCGTCGGCGCGGTGCTCGCGCGCAGCGCGGCGTCGAGCAGGCGCCGCGCCTCGGCAAAGTGGCCGCGGATATACCAGAACTCGCGCAGGGCCGCCGCCATCTGTTGGGCTGCGGCCGCGTCGTGGTCGAGCAGCCAGCGCATGGCCGCGCGCAGGTTGTCATGCTCCACTTCCAGCCGGTCCAACCACTGTTGATGCTGCGGGCTGTGCCACTGGGCGCTGGCCTGGGTGGCCAGGTCGAGAAAATATGCGGCGTGCTGGCCTCGCGCTGCGTCTGCTTCGCCGGCTGCGGTCAAGGCTTCCAGGGCAAAGTCGCGCAGCGTCTCCAGCAGATGAAAGCGCGCCGTCACGCCGTCGCCGGTCGCGCGATGGAGTATGCTCTTGGTGAGCAAGGCGCGCACCGTTGCCGCGTCGAAACCCAGGGCGGCGATGCTGGTCAGGTCGCAGCCGCCGACGAAGACGCCCAGGCGCCGGAGCAACGTCTGCTCGGTCGCTGTCAGCAAGTCGTAGCTGCGCTGGATCGCGGCGCGCAACGTGTTGTGATGCGCCTCCAGGTCAACCGGGCCGTGGGTGAGCAGGTCGAGGCGCCGGTCGCTCAACTGCGCCAGCATGGCGGTCGGAGTCAGCAGGTCGATCCGCGCCGCCAGCAGTTCGATGGCCAGCGGCAGACAGTCGAGACGCAGACAGAGTTCGGTGA
>JAPKMV010000217.1 GCA_026645635.1 Caldilineaceae bacterium | reverse complement strand
GCCAGCGTCTGCGCGCGAAACTCCTCGTCGCCCATCGCCGTGCGCGCATAGCCGAGCACCGTGAAGTCAGGGTGAAGCAGCCCCTGGCCGTCGAGATGGTAGAGTGCGGGGAGCAATTTACGCTTGGCCAGGTCGCCGGATGCGCCAAAGACGACGAGTAGGTTGGGTGGTGCGGTGCGTTTCATGCGTGCTCGATTCAGCAAGTTGCGAGGGGCGAGGGGCGAGGGGCGGTGTTGGCCGTGCTCGCTGCGTCGTCCCGAAGTTAGAGAGGGTATGATAGCACGCTTTGCAGGCGGCTGGAATTTGCCGCACAACTGACGCAACGCCCATGCCGAAAGATGTAGTTCAGGTTGGGGGCGCACACCAGCATTCCGGGAATGGGACAGCGACTGCTGCGGCAACGGGACTGCGCCTGTCCCATTCCCGGAATGCTGGTAAAACACGAATTGCGCCAATCTGCCCCAGACGTGAAGTGGACCCATCGAATGTATGTTCGACAAATCTGCCCCGATAGGCTAGACTGTTGCCCAAGTCGGCGCACAATCAAACTGTCGAACATGCAACAAAGCCAAGACGGCCTTTGCCAGGAGTATCACCAGGATGCCAGAGTCCAGGCTATTATTAGGGGACTGTCACGAGGAACTCAGGCGGCTAGAAGATGCCTCAGTAGATCTGATCGTCACTTCGCCCCCGTATGCCGATAGTCGCTCCACTACCTACGGGGGCGTCAGCCCCGATCATTATGTTGAGTGGTTTTTGCCGATCACCGCAGAGTTGTTGCGCGTACTGAAACCGACAGGGACGTTCATTCTCAATATCAAAGAAAAGGTCGTCGATGGCGAGCGCCACACCTACGTCATGGAATTGATCCTGGCCATGCGCGCCCAGGGCTGGCTGTGGACCGAAGAGTTCATCTGGCACAAGAAGAACTGCTATCCTGGCAAATGGCCGAACCGGTTTCGTGACGCCTGGGAACGGCTGCTGCAATTCAACAAGCAGCGCAAGTTCCACATGTATCAGGAAGAAGTCATGGTGCCGATGGGCGATTGGGCCGAGCGGCGCTTGCGCAACCTCAGTCAGACCGACAACGTGCGCGATCCTTCCAAAGTGGGCAGCGGGTTTGGCAAGCGTGTAGCCAACTGGATCGGTCGCGAAAAGGCGTATCCAACAAATGTGCTGCACCTGGCCACCGAAACCAAGAACCGCAACCACAGCGCCGTATTTCCCGACGACTTGCCGATCTGGTTCATCAAGTTGTTCACCAGACCGGGCGACTGGGTGCTGGATCCATTTATGGGGTCAGGCACCACCCCGCGCGTTGCGGTCGACATGGGCCGCAACGCGATAGGTATCGAGATCCTGCCCAATTATTATGCGCTGGCCCAAACCGCGGTGGATGGCGCACTGCGGCAAACGGCACAACTGGCACTATTGGAATCGGGGACTCCCTATGAACCCACTGAACCTGAATAGCGTCACAGAGTACGTCGAACAGCATATTGGTGACTTCCACGCACGACGTTTGCAGAGCCTGCGCAAGCTGAAACTGCGGCATGTGCTCAAGCGGAAGAACCCTTATCTCTTCAAAGCCAAGAACATCCTGACCGGCGAGCGACTGGTGGCAACGCTCCTCGATGCACACCTGTCCTCACAAGAAGAGACGATCTTCGGGGAATTCCTGGAAGGACTGGCGATTTTCGTCTGTGGCCAGGTGTACGGTGGCCGGAAGTCCTCGACAGAGGGCATTGACCTCGAATTCGAGCGAGACGGTGCCCACTACCTTGTGTCCATCAAGTCTGGCCCCAACTGGGGAAACAGCCGCCAGGTCAGCAAAATGCGCGATGATTTTCGGAAGGCAATTCGCATCTTGGGGACCAGTGGCAACCGACAACACACGGTTGCAGTGAACGGCTGCTGCTACGGCCAGGAGACCAATCCCGCCAAAGGTGACTATGTCAAATACTGCGGACAGCAGTTCTGGGAGTTCATCTCCGGCGACGCAGAACTGTACACTGCGTTGATCGAGCCGCTGGGCTATCAGGCGAAGCAGCGCAACGACGAATTCTTGCGTGCATACGCGCAACTCGTCAACACGTTCACGCTTGAATTTGCGGCGGAATTCTACACAGCCGACAACGAAATCGACTGGGTGCGCCTGGTCGAGTTCAACTCCCGTGGCGTCAGTTGATTATGCTCCAACTCTCACTCCATCCCTACACCCTGCACTTCGCCCGCCCGGCCCGCACCTCGCGCGGCGCGCTGACCACGCGCGACGTGTGGTTCGTGCGCGCGTGGGATGACGCGGAGCCGGCGGTCGTGGGCTGGGGCGAGGCAGGGCCTGTGCCCGGCCTCAGCCGCGACGACCGGCCGGACTTTGCCGCGGCCTGCGCCGCGCACGTGGCCGCGATCAACGCCGGCGCGCATCCGCTGCTGCTCGACCTGGACGACCTGCCGGCCTTTGCCTTCGGCCTGGAGACCGCGCTCTTCGACCTCTACAGCGGCGGACGCCAGCAACTGTGGCCGACGCCCTTCAGCCGCGGCGAGCAAAGTCTGCCCACCCACGGGCTGATCTGGATGGACGATGCCGCGGGGATGCTGGCGCAGATCGAAGCAAAAATCGCCGCCGGCTTCGGCGTGATCAAACTGAAGGTCGGTGCGCTGCCTTTCGCCGACGAGGTGGCGCTGCTCGCCGAGGTGCGCCGCCGCCATCCTGCGGTCGAACTGCGCCTGGACGCCAACGGCGCGTTTGCTGCGGATGAAGCGCTGGACAAGCTAACGCAACTCGCGCCACTGGACATCGCTTTTCTCGAACAGCCGATCCGGGCGGGGCAGTGGGATGCGCTGGCGGAAATCTGCCGGATGTCGCCCATCGCCATCGCGCTGGATGAGGAGTTGATTGCCTGCTACGACGCAACCGCACGCCGCCGCCTGTTGGACGCGGTGCGCCCGCAGCACCTGATCCTCAAGCCCACGCTGCTGGGCGGGCTGGTGGCGTGCGAAGCCTGGGCTGCGGATGCGATTGAGCGGGGCATCCAGTGGTGGATGAACTCGCTGCTGGAGTCCAACATTGGCCTCAACGCCATTTGCCAGTGGACGGCCAAGCTCGGCGGCGCGCGCGTGCATGGCCTGGGCACGGGGCGACTATTTACCAACAACGCACCGGCGCCATTGCAGCTCGTGGGAGCGCGGTTGGTAGTCGATCCTGGCCGCGCGTGGGAATTTGGCAATTTGGGGTTGTAGGATTCTGGTCGGGTGGATGCGGCAAGACTTCGTATGGTGGAGGCAAGTTAATGAAATAGAGATTTCATAATTGTATATTTGTGAATTATCTATTGCAATTCCCGAAATCTGTGTTATACTCCGATCACATTTCGCTTCAAAGTCCAACCATAGCCCATTATTGGTGTCGCCCATGTCTGCTGTCGCAGCGCTGGAAAGCCGTATTGCTGCTGCCTTCGACCAGCTTAGCCCAAAGCAACAGACGCTTGCTCGTCTCATCCTGGATAATCGCTACTTCGCGTCCTTCGCCTCTGCCGCCGAAATTGGCGAGAAGGTGGAAGCCAGCGCCGCGACCGTCGTGCGGCTTTGCCAGGCGTTGGGCTACCAGGGGCTGCCTGACCTTCAGGAAGCGATCCGGGCGGAGCTTCCGAGCTATTTGACCGCCGTAGAGAGACTCGAACGACGGCTGACCGTGCTGCCGGCGAACGGCGAAATCCCCCACCGTACCTTTGCCAGCGATGTGCAGAATCTGAACCGCACCATCAATGCAATTGATACCACGACCTTCGACACGGTGGTCGGCGTGCTCACCGCGGCTCGCTCCATTCTGGTGGTGGCGACCGGCGTGGCGACTGCGCCAGCCGTCTTCCTGGCCTATTCGCTCCAGGTGATCGGTCTGCAGGCGCGCGCCGTTTTGGATGGCGACGTGGCGTTGGGCGTCCAAATGGCGCATCTTGGCGCAGGCGATGTGGTGGTGGGCATCAGTGTCTGGCGCTATATCCGCTCTACGGTGGAAGCGGTCGTCGGTGCGCGAGCAAACGGCGCCACCACCGTTGCCATCACAGACAGCGTTGTCGCTCCGCTGGCGCGGGAAGCAGACTACGCATTTGAGGTGGCCACCGAAGGCGTTGCGCACAGCCTTTCCATCACGGCGATGATGGCGCTGGTCAATGCCCTGGTGGCCGGTGTTTCGCTAAAAGATCCACAGCGCACCAGTCAGGCGCTGCAACGCGTTGACCAACAGTTTTTGTCACGCAACCTGCTTATCACATGAAGGTCACAATCTGCGGCGCCGGCAATGCCGCCCAAACCCTGATCGCACTGCTGGCCGCCGACAACTGCACACAGGTGACGGTCTACGCGCCGCTGGAGGATGAGGCCAGCCGGCTGCGCCAGGCCGCCCAGGCCAGCGGCGTGTCGGCCAGCTTTCCTGACGGCAGCCGCATCTGCGGGCGCGCAACTGCGGTCACGGCGGATGCGGCGGCGGCAGCCGCGGGCGCGGCGCTGGTGCTGCTGGCGCTGCCGGCCTTTGCCCACGAGGCGGTTCTGGTCGCGCTGGCGCCCCACCTGCCACCTCACGCCTGGATCGGTGCACTGCCCGCACGCGGCGGCTTCGACCTGCTTTGCCGGGAGGTGCTGCCCGCAGCGACAGCCGGCAGCGGGCGCGTGGTCTTCGGCCTGCAGACGCTGCCCTGGGCCTGCCGCGTCCGCACCTGGGGCGTGGCGGTGGATGTGCTGGGCGCCAAAGCCGCAGTGGATCTAGCAGTCTGGCCGGCTGCCCGCGCTGGCGAAGTAGCGAGCGTCTTATCCAGCCTGATCCACGCGCCGCTTGCGCCGATCGCCAACTTCCTGGCGCTGACGCTCGCCAACATGGGGCAGATCATCCACCCCGGCATCATGTATGGGCTGTTTCACCGCTGGGACGGAACGCCATTTCCTGCCAGGCAGATCCCGCTCTTTTATGGCGGCGTCGATGGCGAGACCGCTGCCTTGCTGGCAGCGATGAGCGACGAGGTGTTGGCAACACGTGACGCCATCGCCAGCGCGGCGCCGGGGCTGGATCTGACCAGCGTGGTCGATGTGCAAACGTGGCTGTTGGACGCCTATCCCGATCAGATTGCGAAGAAGCACACCCTGCACGCGGCCTTCAACAGCAACAGCGCCTACGCCGGGCTGCGGGCGCCCGTGGAACGAGTGGGCGAAGACGCCTACACACCGGCCTTTGGCAGCCGCTACCTGGCAGAAGATGTACCGTACAGCCTGTTGGTAACCCGCGGCATGGCCGAATTGGCCGGCGTCGCCACCCCAACCATCGACCGGGTGATCGAATGGGCGCAGGAGCGTTTGCAGCACACCTATCTGGTCGCCGGGCAGGTGGCCGGCCGCGATGTCGCCGCCTCTCACGCACCGCAGCGGTTTGGGATCAGGTCGTTGGGGGAGTTGATTGGAGGATGAACCTATGACTGACACATCAAACACAGACACAACCAATCCCCGCCGGGCGGCCCACTGGGATGCAGCCGCGGAGGGCGCCGCTGGCCACAAGCGGCGGGTGATGGTGGGCGCCATCGGCAAGTGCGTCCACAACCTGGGCGTGGAGAACTTCTCCGACTGGATGCAGGATCGCGGGGAAGGCTACTATCCCGTGAAACTGGGGCCGGCGGTGCCCATCGAAGAGGTGATCAACAAAGTGCGCGAGGCGCGGCCAGAGATCGTCGGCGTGTCGATGCGGCTGGGCGATCTGCACGTGGACAAGTTGATCAACGAGTTCGTGGAGAAGGCGACACGCTACGGGCTGCATCCTCAAGAGAGCGGCATCCGCTTCGCCTTCAGCGGGCTGCGCCCGGCCGCCAACCTGGTGCGGGCGATGACCGGGCTGCCACTGGAGGAAGACCGCTTCAGCCGGGAAGAGGAGCGCCACTTCGACCTGGAGGAAATTCGCGCCGAGTTTGCCGACAAGCCCCACTTCCAGGGCTTCTTCGCCCTGGTGGCCGACGACTACATCACCATGGAAGAATTGGAGCAGTTCGCCGCGGGGCGGGTGGAAACCGTGAGCGCGGTGGCGGCGCCCTGGTCCGACCATCTCGTGGAGCGCATCCGCCAGGTGCGCGAACGGGAGAATCGCCCCATCATCCGCGCCCACATCGGCATTGCCGCCCCCACCATCGAGCCGACGGTGCAGGCCATCGAAAAGCTGGCCGCGGCCGCCGCCTTCGAGGTTGTCTCGCTGGCGCCCGACCAGACCTCGCAGGAGTTGCTGGCAAAGTTCATCCGCGGG
>JAPKMV010000216.1 GCA_026645635.1 Caldilineaceae bacterium | reverse complement strand
CGCCAGCAACGCTTCTCGCTTCCAATACCAGAGGTTGTCTGAAGATTGGTGCGTGTCTGGCTCTCGGAATATCTTCAAAACCACTGACCAGGGCTTTTCACACTGACCATCATGTCCCTCGCCCTGAAAGAGAAATAGGCCTTCCGGGTTGATGATACCCTGATCACTCAGCGGGGCAACCGACCAGTCAAGCAACCCAAACGTCGGGTTCTCTTGTTGCTGGCGCACAATCTCGGTGAGCAGTGTGGGATTCAAGGTATGCAGTTGTTCAGGCAACTCTTGCGGCATGGGTGACTCCCATCAAGTTTTGTGACAGTAAGGAATAGGTTTACCCCCTGCCCTCTAGCAGCCAGACCTCATTGCTGCCGCCAGTGCAGGTGACGGCATACCACTTGTCCATGAACTCTGCCATTCCCGGTCGTGCATTCACTTCGGCCCAGGCTTCCTCCATTGCGGCGATGCTGTCAAACTCGACCTCCAAGACCACGGCGTCAAAGGCGCCGTAGTAAGAGCTGCAGACACGATACGGGTAGTGAGCATCTTGAGCCGCCGTGCGCAACAGATCGATAACTGCCTGAACCTTCCCACGGTCGGCAATAAACGTTCTGCGGTTGATAATTGTCATGTTGTTTCTCCTTATCGGGCATTGAATCTTCAATTTTGCTGCACACTCGAGTAGGCGTCTCATTTCACCACAACGCAGTGCAAGCTGGGTATCGGTTTGTGATACAACGCAGCCAGGCAGCAGCGTCGTGAACTACTGAGATTTTGTGGAAGTGTCGGCCAGGGCGCTATTGTTCAATCGGTGTATCTTCCTGGTTGCCCCATTCCACCCAAGAGCGGTCATACTCGCGCACGTCAGGGTAGCCGAGCAGTTGCGTCAGCACGAACCAGGCGTGAGTGGAGAGGCCGCCGCGTACACAATAAGTGATGATGGCCTTGTCCGGCGTGACACCCAGATTCTCGACCAACGCGCGCAATTCTGCCGCAGACTTGAAAGTTCCATCCTGCCCAACGGTTGGCACGCGCCAGGTATCGAATGAGCCATCGGGACTGGTTCCCCATCGCGCCGCCAGGTTGACTGCGCCCGGAATGTGTCCCCCGCGGGCTGTCCCAGCCGGATCGACACCGCTGAACATCTCAGCCGAGCGAGCGTCCACCAGCAGATAACCTGGCTGGCCGACAGCGTGCAAGACTTCAGCGCGGCGGGCGCGCAGGCGCTCATTGCAGGGCTGTGCCTGGTAGACCGTGGCGGCGATGGTCGGCGTCGCGCCGGAGAGCGGGCGACCGTCGGTCAACCACTTTTGCCGATCGCCGTCCAACAGGCGCACGTCCCGATGGCCATAGACTTTGAGCAGCCAGAAGGCGAAGGTTGCCAGCAGGTTGCTCAGCCCACTATAGACCACGACTGTCGTGTCCGGGGTGATGCCGGAACGACCCAGCAACGCCTCCAGGCGAGCCTGGTCTGCGATATCGTTGCGCTCCGGGTCTTGCAGGTCTGTTGCAAAGTCCCAGGCAACCGCGCCAGGGATGTGGCCGCTGGAGTATGCGGCCGTTCCCCAGTTATCGGAGTCGCCCCAGATGACCTCGGCGACGCGTACACTGGGGTTGGCCAGGTGGTCGGCCACCCACTGCGGGCTGACCAGGCTCTCAGAGTGAGCATATTCAGACATTTCGAGCTCCTGGGTGAACACCGATTATTTACGGGCTGTAGCCAGCACCGCTTCGATCGGATAAACCAGGCCATCGGGCCCGGCATAATCTGCCAGCATCTCGGTCACGTCACCGATCAGCGCCTCTGCTACGACACGCGAGACCTGGAGGCTCATCATGGCGGCGTAACCCTTTACTAGATGGGCCGCGGTGGGGAAGCGCATCACACCCAGCGCGGTGTGCACCTCGATCTGCTGGTAGCCGGTCGCGACGATCAGTGCATGTACCTGCGCCGGATCACTGAGTATGTGCTGGCGATGGAAACCGGCCGACGCTTCCACGCCAAGATGGCGCGCCCAGGCGGCAGCCACCGCGCTCTGGCCGGGGCACTGCGCCATCCGCCCCCAAACCATCAACGCCAGCCGGCCGCCGGGGGCGAGCACCCGCCGCATCTCAGCCAATGCCGCCACCCGGTCGGGGAAGAACATCAGCCCCAACTGGCAGCAGACCACGTCGAACGCGGCGTCCGGAAAGGGCAGCGCGTCGGCGCTGCCTTCGCGCCACTCGATGGTGGCGGCGCCATTCTTCTGCCGCGCCACGTCCAGCATCTCCGGGCTGACGTCCAGCCCGACCACCCGGCCTTGCATGCCGACGCGCTCCGCTGCGCAGCGCGTCCAGTCGCCCGTGCCGCACGCGACATCCAACACGCGTTCACCCGGCCGTAAGCCCACCAACTCAGCCATCAGCGGCGACCACGTGCCGATCATTGAGGGGATGAAGATGGCGTCGTAGATCTCTGCCCATGTGCCAGGGATTTGCCAGTCGTAGAATTCACCCATCATGTCCATCCATCCTTGACCGCCGCCAGTCATCGTTCACCCAACGGCGTAACGTGGGCAAACTCCGCTGCTTCCAGCCAATCGATCACGGCGCCTGGACGAACATCGGCAGGCCAGTGCAGATGGCCGAATCCAATCTGCGCCTGGACATGTGCCACGTTCTCCGGTGCCAGGTCAACCGCGCTGATGTGACCATGCGGCCCCAGCAATTCGGCGAGCAGTGGCAGATAACTCCCGCCGCCACAGCCCGCGTCGAGGACGCGCCAGCCGCGCTGGAAGCCGGCGCTGCGCAGCATGGCTTCATATTCAGGCTGCGCCGCCAGGTAGTGCGCGTCCAGCCAGGCAGCGGCTGAGAGTGCATGACCGGTGGAAGTGGATTTCTGGTGGTTGTTATTCATGCGCGCTCCAGCCACTACTGCCGCAGTTGCTCGATCTGTGGCAGGTGCGTTAGCTCGTGGGCAGCAAAGTAGCTGGCCTGCTGGCGCAGCGTCACCGCGCCGAACTCCTGGTGCCAGCCGGTGCGCCACCAAAAGGTCAAGGGCATTGCCTCCAGTTTGGCTAGCGTGTCGCCTCGAGAGACCCGATAAGCAGCGAAGATCTCCGCCACTGTGGGCGGGTGCTCCTCCTCCCGCGCCGCCCAGGTCCACACCGCTTTCATCTCCAGCAGGGGATGCTCCTCAGCCAAGAAGAGGTCGACGCGATAGGCGAAGACCTGCTGCGCATCGCGCAGGTGGGTGACAACATTGCGAACAGCCCAGCCACCATCTTCCGGCGGGCAGTTCATGGCATCCTCGGACAGCCCAGCCAGCAGCGCGTCCACCTCGTCGGGAGTCCGTCGCAGGGTTTCCAACAGAGCGAGCGGCTCCAGCGCGTCGAACCAGTAGTTGGGCATGAAACGCTGAAAGGCGCCTGGCCGCGCGCCGCATGTCGGGCACTGCTCTGTCACTTCACCCATGACCACATGGCCGCAGGTGCGACAGACGTGTGGGTGTGGCGTCTCGTCGATCAGCGGGATGCGACCTTCGGCCAGAGCGGTCGCGCCGCGTCTGAACGCCTCCACTAACCCTTCTTCGAGGCCAAAGCCCACGAGTCTATCGGCAGCCTGCGCAACCTCGACGGCCAGCGCCTCGCTGGCTGCTGAGGTCGCCAGTTGCCGCGCCCCACGCCGGGTGATGGCGTCGGCCGCAGCGCGCAGCAACTTGGCGATGTTGTACTGTCCTTCATCCTCCAAGCGGGCAGCCAGAGCCAGGAGTCGACAAAGGGTGTCCTGCCGGTGGGAAGCTTCACCTATCATAGAGAATCCTTTTACTCCTTCCAGCCCAACGCCGCGCAATACATGATGGCAAAGAACGCATCGGGGCGCTCCCCCCACGCAAGCAGATAGGCAACCATTTCATCCAGCTCGCCCTGTGCCGCCCAGCCTTGCTGAACGACAAGGCCGGCTACAGCCGGTTCGCGCAGCACTCTGGTCAAAACATCCGCCCGGCGGCGGGTGGCGGCGAGGTTGCCGGAGTAATCCGCCGCCACCGCGAAGCCCTCGCTGCGGGCAAAGCCAGCCTGCAAGAGCAGGCCGCGCAGATGGCGCGCGTAGGTGAGATTGGCGCCGTTGTGGCGCATCACGGTGGTAAGGAGGTCGCCTACGCGGCGCATGGTGGGGTCGTCCGGCGAGTAGACGACTGCGCCGTTGTCATCGTCGGCGATGGCGGCGACGCCCCCCGGCTTGAGCACCCGCCAGATCGCTTGCAGCGCAGCCAGCGGGTCGCGCAGGTGGATCAGCAGCGTGTGAGCCAGCACTGCGTCGAATTCGCCGTCGGCAAAGGGCAGCGCATAGACGTTGCCCTGTTGAAAGGTGATGTTGGTCAGACCACGACGGGCAGCTTCCGCCCTGGCGGTCACCAATTGTCCCTCATCCAGGTCCAGCCCGACCACACGGCCCGGCGCCACGATCGCGGCCAGGTCGAGCGTGATCGAGCCGACGCCGCAGCCGCAGTCGAGCAGCGCCATGCCGGGGCGCAGGCGCGGTAGGAAAAAGGGAACCCACTGCGCCGCGCGGCGGGCTTCGGTGTAGATACGCTGGGCGTCGGGGTCGCTGATGGTGTAGGTTTCTGCAGGTTGTTCGAGTGGCATCGTGTGTTCTCCGCATCTTCCAGAAAACGCCGAGCTTCCTGGAGGACTGTTCTGTCTGGCCTATCGCCTGCGCACCAAAAAGAGATAACGGTTGAGGCTGTCGTAAATGATTCCTGCGCTCATTTCCCGTTCTCTGTTCAGGACGAGGCCTTGCCATCTGGCCTTCCAGGAAGTTTCGAGCTTTCAGGAAGTTGTTGCATCTGTCCTATCTCAGTCCAATTCACTGGAAGTGCGCTTTTCCGAGCATGACATTGCGCCTCAATCCGACAGGAAATCCAGCAACAATCCGGTGAACGCCTCTGTCTGCTCCAACATGAGCGCGTGTCCGCACTGTTCAAGAATCTCCACACGCGCGTTGGGGATGCCCGTGCCGGCCACCTCAGCATGGGCGACCGGCAGCACCGGGTCCTGCCGCCCCCAGACCACCAGCGTTGGGCGCTGGATGGCACTCAGTCGTTGGATGATGGGGCCGACCATCGTCTGCTTTTGCCCCCACAGGTTGGCGGCGGCGCGCAGGGTCTTCAGAAATGTCTGCTGCGCACCCGGCAGCGTCCCCATCCCGTAGTGCAGTTCAACCAGATCGTCCGTCACAACAGCCTGGTCATACACAAAGGTCTTGAGCATCTTTTCCGTGCCGGCGCGGCTGGGACGGGAGAGCAGTTCGCCCACAAGCGGCACGCTCAACAGGCGCAGGGCGAAAGCACCCTCCTTGCCTAGCCCCGCACTCTCCACGAGCGCCAGTTTCTCCACCCTGTCGGGATAGTTGAGTGCAAAATTCAGGGCGACCGCTCCACCCAGGGAATGCCCGACCAGGTTGAGACGGTCCAGCTTCAGGGTCGTCGCAAACTGCTCGACAAATGCCGCCAGTTCGGTCGCCGCATAGGACGCGGACAGCGGCTTGTCGCTGCGGCCGTGCCCAGGCAGATCGACGGCGCAGACTCGGTGTCGTTCGGCAAGCAGGGGAAGACAGGGCTGCCAGTTTTCGATAAAGCCCCCCAGACCATGAACCAACAGCAGCGGCGTCTTCCCCTCGCCCTGCAGCCAATAGCGGGTGTTGATTTGCCCGATGCGGACATATCGATCTTCGGGTGTGTCCATCTGTTTTACCCTACTTCTCCATCGATCAGACATTTGGAAATCAGTTGTCCGGTGGTTGGCGCCAGGTTGCCTGCGCCAGTGTCCACCAGTAAACGCGTCTGCCCAGTGTCGATCACCAGGGTGGGATAGGGGCTGAGGTAGTGCTCCCAGGTGGCCGGATTGATCTGGTGCGCCTGCAACGCCCGTGCTAATCCGTCCGGCGCCGCACTACCAAAGAATAAAACTGCCGGGTGTGGATAGGCATTCGTGCCGTCAGGAACGATGGCGCACTGGAAACGCCCAATGGTGAAGCGATGAACTGACGCGCTCATGCTGAACCTCCACCCTGCAAGCGCCCCATCGCCCGCTCGATCGCGCTGGGGAAGCGGCCCTCGAAATCGAGAATGCCCACCCAGTTCGGCTTGATGAAGACCCGCGCCATTTGTGGAAACATGGGGCGGATACTCTCCAACCAGCCCTGCGCCCCCGCCTCGCCCATCACGCGCGTACACATGGCGGCATATTCCGGCGCAATGCCATCCACAACGTCTGTATGCACGTTGCCGCGGATCAGAAGCACCTTAT
>JAPKMV010000215.1 GCA_026645635.1 Caldilineaceae bacterium | reverse complement strand
TATGGGCTGTCGGATTACATCAAAATGGGACGCAACAACGGCAGCGAAAAGAAGCGTCAGCGCTTTGCTCTAATGGGGCGTATTGCCCATGGCTTCGGCATGGATGAACGACTGGGCAAGATGCTGGCTGCGGCCGACATGCCGTTGACCGTCAGTGAATGTGCATTTGCAATGTTGGCGCTTGGCACCGCTGGTTTTGTAATTGGGATGTGGCGCGTCCACCCACTGGTTGGCTTGGTGTTGGGCGCAGCCGGCGCGTTTGCGCCGGTGTTATACCTCAAGTTCAAGCAGGGCCGGCGGCAAAAGGCCTTTGTCGACCAACTGCCCGACGTGCTGACGCTGCTGGTCGGGTCTATGCGCGCCGGCTATGGACTGGGACAGGCCTTCGACCTGGTGGCGAGGGAGGTGGCGGAGCCGGCAGCCAAGGAGTTTGGCCGCGTCACCCGCGCCACCAACCTTGGTCTGCCGATGCAGCAGGCGCTGGAGGCGATGGCGGAGCGCATCCAAAGCGACGACCTGGATCTGGTGGTGACGGCCATCAACATTCAGTATGAGATGGGCGGCAACCTCTCGGCGGTGCTGGAGACGATCAGCGATACCATCCGCGAGCGCATCAAGGTGCTGCGCGATGTGCGCAGCCTGACGGCGCAGCAGCGCATGACCGGCTATGTACTGGCGCTGCTGCCCGTGGGTCTTGCGGCTATCCTTTCTCTCATACAGCCAGGCTTTTTTGCCCCATTTTTCGAGCCGGGCTGGCCGCGCTTCATGCCTATCGGTGCGGGCGTCATGATGGCGATTGGTTTCTTTTTGATTCAGAAGATCGTGGACATCAAAGTGTAGGAATAGCGGGAAATCTGGTTTTGTCGAAAACCAGATTTCTGTGTCTGCACAGGAGTACGGAACCATGTACGAGGCAATTGCTGGTCCATTGGCGCCATTGATTTTTGCCATGCTGGCCATGGCGGCTACCTGGGCGATCTGGGTGGCGCTGGCGCCGGCGCGCCCCAAGCGCGCGGTGGTCGAGCGGTTAGAAGGCTATGTGGACCGTAGCGTGACTGCACAGCCGGCCAACCTGGACGGCAGCCTACGCGACCGGGTGGCCACGCCGGTTGTTCGCCGCCTGCTGCGCTTTTTCGGCGGTTTCATGCCGGCGCGCGACCTTGACAAGGTGGGACAACAGATCTCACTTGCAGGCAATCCGGGCAACCTTACCCCGCTCGATTTTGTCGGCCTCCGCCTGATTGTGGCCGCACTGCTGGTTGGCAGCTATTACCTGTATGCCGGGGGCAAAGACGACCTCTTCACCCTGCTGCGCAACAGCTTCTTTGCGCTGGCTGCTGGATTCATGTTGCCGAAGCTCTGGCTCAGCCAGCAAATCAAAAAGCGCCGAACAGCGATTGGGCGTTCGCTGCCCGACGCGCTGGATATGCTCACCATCGGCGTGGAAGCCGGCCTGGCCTTCGAGTCGGCGCTGCTGCGGGTGGGCGACCAGTGGGACAACGAACTGGCTCAGGAATTTCGCCGCCTGGTGGCGGAGATTCGCATCGGCGTGCCGCGCAACGAGGCGCTGCGCCACATGGCCGACCGCTGCGGCGTGGAAGACCTGCGCACCTTCGTGGCGGTGCTGATCCAGTCCAACACTCTGGGCGTGAGCATCGCCCAGGTGCTGCACACCCAGGCTGACCAGATGCGGCTGCGCCGGCGCCAGTACGCCGAAGAACAGGCGCATGCAGCCACTGTCAAGATTGTGCTCGTGATGGTCGCTTTCATTTTTCCGGCTCTGTTTGTCGTTATTCTTGGGCCAACTGTTCCACGCATCATAGAAGGGTTGGGGGCGATGTAGGAAGTTGCTTTGGCTCGCCACCTGTTAGCTATGACAGCACCGCCAATGTTCGTTGCAATGAGGTATTGAATGTCAATAAGTACAAATTCCAACTGGCAGGCGCCGGGTGATCCCGAATACAAACAGGCAACCACTGCTTTTCAAATGGGGCAGTGGCAGCAAGCCGTGCCGTTACTCGAAAGATTGGCGCTCAAATATCCAAACGACGAACGGGTGGCCCGCATGTTGGTGGATGCGCGCTTTAAGGCCAATATCGAGGGTACGATGCGGGTGCGCGAGAAGCGCTGGATCGTGCCCTGGCGCGCGCTCACCCTGCGCCTGCTGATGTTTGGAGCGGTGGCCGCTCTGCTGGCGCTGGGCTATGCGCTGATCCAGGTGCGGGTGCTGCCGACGCTGGACAACTTGCAGCAAGAACGCCGCATCGCGCAGCTCGTCACCCAGGGGGAAAGCGCGCTGGCTAGCGGCGACTTCGCTGCAGCGGAGAGCAGCTTCGACCGCCTGCTGACCCTCGTCCCCGACCATCCCACGGCGGTGGCGGGGCTGGCCCGCATCGCCGCCGAGCAGGAACTGCTGGAGCGCTACGCCGCGGCCCTGGCGGCCGAACAGAGCGGCGACGACGAAGCGGCTCTGGCGGCCTACGCCGACCTGCAGTTCGACGCGCCCGGCTATCGCGATGTTAGCATCCGCATCACCAATCTGCGCAAACGGCAGGAACTGGCCAAACTCTACGAACAGGCGGGCACCTTGCAGAAGCTGGGGCTGGAGCCGGAGGCCATGACCGCGCTGCGCCAGATTCAGGAACTGGACATCAACTATCGCCGCAGCGAGGTGAGCCAGCAGCTCTTCAACCTGAACTTCAAGCAGGGGCAGCGCATCCTCAACCAGCAGCCGCCGGTCCCGGCGCGCGCGGCGGAGGCGCTCGATGCTTTCAATGCGGCGCTGGCTTTGCAGCCCAATGACCCGCAGGCGCTGACTGAGGCGCGGCTGCTGGTCAACTTTATGCGTGGGCGTGACGCCTACAACGCCGAAAACTGGCGTGAGGCCGTCAACCGCCTGCGCACCGTCTACACCGAACGCGTCCGCTATTTTGGCGACGCTACGGTCGCCATGCTCTACATTGCGCTGGTGCGGCTGGGCGAAGAGACGATGGGTGACGACATCATCTTTGCCTACGACCAGTTCAGCCAGGCGTGCCAGTTGCCGCTGCCCGACACGGTGGCCGCCTGCGCCCGTGCCAGCGACTTGATCGTGTTGATGACGCCCACGCCTACGCCCACCATTACGCCGACGCCGACGCTCACACCGACGCTGGCGCCGGCGGTGATGCCGTCGGCCACGCCCACGCCCACGCCGCGGCCGCTCAGCGTCTTCCGCAACAAAATCGTCTTCAAGGCGGACAACCCTGATGCACCCGGTTTCTATGCAATGGACCCGGACGGCAGCAATCGCGTCTATTTGGGGCCGTTCGATTACTACCAAGACGCCTTCGATGCGTATCGTGAAACCGAGCGTTATTCACCTGACGGGCGCTACTGGGTCTCCACTGCCGACGTATACGGCAAAGCGCAAATCATTCTGCATCTGCCCGGCGATGTGGACTGGAAACCCGTGACATTGATGACGCGCATGTCCTATGACCCGGTCTGGTCGCCCGACGGCGAGTGGATCGCCTTTGTCTCCACAGAGAACGAAAGCGACGACATCTGGCGCAGCCGCCCCGACGCCTCGCAGCAAGAGGCGCTGATGCGCAACGAGTGGGAATGGGACAAACATCCCACCTTTTCGCCGGACAGCCAGCGCATCGCGTTCTTCTCCAATCGGGAGGGATACACGCAGATCTTCGTAATGGATGCCAATGGCCGCTATCCCAAAAACATCAGCCGCCAGCCCTGGCCCGAATACGATCCGATCTGGATCAAGTGAGGATGTGACCATGTTAAACTTGAAGCCACCACCCAACATGGTGCAGCCGCGGCCGGCGACGACGGAGCCGCGGGCCGTCAACCCGGCCAACTACGCGCTGGTGCGCGACCGCGTGCAGCAGCGGCTGCTGGCCGAACTCAGCCCGTCGGCGACCCGCGACGACACCATGGAGGTGCGCCGCGTCATCGAGAAACTCTTTGCGGAGGTGGTGGCTGATCTGGGGCTGCCGCTGAGCCGCACCGACCGCGCCGACATCTTCGAACTGGTGCTGGCCGACATCCTGGGCTTTGGGCCGCTGGAGGCGCTGCTGCGCGACGACGCCATCACCGAGGTGCTGGTCAACGGGCCGCACCATGTCTTCGCCGAGCGCAAGGGCAAACTGGTGGAGACGGAGGTCAAGTTCCGCGACAACGACGATGTCATGCGCGTGGTGGAGCGCATCGTGGCCCCGCTGGGTCGCCGCGTCGATGAGAGCAGCCCGATGGTGGACGCACGCCTGCCCGACGGCTCGCGCGTCAACGTCATCATCCCGCCGCTGGCGCTGGATGGGCCATCGATCAGCATCCGTAAGTTCCCCAAACATGCACTTTCGCCCGACGAGTTGATCAAGAAGGGTGCGATGACGCCGGGCATTGCCGAGTTTCTCAAGGCCTGCGTCGGCGCACGCCTCAACATCGTGGTCTCCGGCGGCACCGGCACAGGCAAGACGACTGTCCTCAACGCGCTCTCGTCTTTCATCCCGGAGGATGATCGCATCCTCACCATCGAAGATGCCGCGGAGCTGCGTCTGCAACAGCCCCATGTGGTGCGGCTGGAGGCGCGGCCGGCCAACATCGAGGGCAAGGGGCATGTGAGCATCCGGCAACTGGTGGTCAATGCCCTGCGTATGCGCCCCGACCGCATCGTCGTCGGCGAGGTGCGCAGCGGCGAGGCGCTGGACATGCTCCAGGCCATGAACACCGGCCACGACGGTTCGCTGACGACCGTCCACTCCAACAGCGCGCGCGACACCCTGCGCCGCGTCGAGACGCTGGTGCTGATGGCCGGCATGGACCTGCCGCTGCGTGCGATCCGCGAGCAGATCGCCTCTGCCTTTGACCTGATCGTACACTTGCAGCGTCTGTCGGATGGCTCGCGCAAGATCGTACAAATTGCCGAGGTGCAAAGCATGGAAGGTGATATCATTGTGATGCAGGACATCTTCAACTTTGTGCAAACGGGCGTGGACGCCGGCAAGGTGCAGGGGTACTTCACCGCGACGGGCGTGCGACCCAAGTTCTACGAGAAGTTGGAGACAGCAGGCATGAACATCCAGCCTTCCACCTTCATGCCGACGGAGCCGCTGCGGATACGAAGATGAGGGGCGAAGTGCGAGGGGCGAGGTCATCCAAACCTGAGAGTTTCTTTGTAAAGCCACCCATTTCAACGCGGAGGCGCAGAGATGCAGAGAAACGCAGAGAAACTGCCGCAGAATCGCACCGAATTGTCTCTCTGCGAACCTCTGCGACTCCGCGTCTCTGCGTCAAGAGGATCTTTGCAGACAGTTTCTGAGCGTAAGCGAGGGCGACTGACTTACACTTTCCTTAATGTCATCTGCCGAATCGCGCACGGAAAATCATACAATTTGCCGACGTTCGACACGCAAAACCTGCTATCATAGAGGCACAGGGCATTTCAATTCATCGAGGAGTCAATCATCTATGTCCTGATGGGAACTGTAGTGAGACAACGTTGACCTGAGGGTGCGGTCAGACCTGAATTGGGGGCAAGTCAAGATGTCAAAGCGCCTCCTCCCGCTCACGATAGTCCGGTGGCTGTGGTCCAGCCACAAGCAGGGCGCCGACAACGCCTCTGTTGGCGCGCCCTTCGCCCTTCGCCTCTTGCCCCTCCGCTCCGAACGCGGCTCTAATCTGATCGAAATGTCCTTTGTCATGATTATCATTCTGGCGCTGGTCGGGGGCGTCGTCGATTTTGGCGGTGCGTTCGAGCAGTACATCGTCATCACCAATGCGGCGCGTGAAGGCGCGCGACGCTATGCCATCCTGCCCTGCAAGGCGGACAACCGCACGGGGTTGACCGAAGCGGTCGAAGATACCGTGTTGATCGAAGTGGCCGGCGCCATTGCCGACGCGGTCATCAGCGAACCGGGCGGCGGCAATGTGACCCTGACCAGCGGCAATGTCATCATGACGCCGGATCCGCGCAGCGGTTGCCCGGCGGCAGGCACCCCTGTGGTGGTGGCAGTGGAGATCGACTACGATTCCATGTTTGGCGGCTTCGCAGGGACGGGCGCATTGCGGCTGCGGGCAGAGGCGAGCATGGTGTATCAGGGGACAGATTGAGGGAGGGGCGAATTGCGAGGGGCGAGGGGCGACATCATCCGAACCTGAGCGTAAGCGAGGACGAATTGCTAGACTCGTGGATGATAGAAAACAAGAGTCTCGCGAGCGATACTCTACCCTGGGGAGCACCAGACACTCATGCGCAGATTTTCGCAGATGGCAGATATCAAATCTGCGTTATCTGCGTAATCTGC
>JAPKMV010000214.1 GCA_026645635.1 Caldilineaceae bacterium | reverse complement strand
AATGCCGGGTCGCAGCCCAGCAGAAAGTCGATCCCTACGGCAATGGCGGCGCTGATCGCCGGGGTGCGCGCCGCGGCGGGAACCTTGCTCAGCGCCAGCATGGCCTTGACCGCGCCCCAGGCGCAGGGCAGTTGGTTGTTGGCGGCGCAGGCAAAGCCGGGCGCGCTGTTGCCGCTGCGGTAGTAGCGGATCGGTGCATCCTTCTCCTCGGCGGGCGCGATCCCTTCCCCGGTGATGCTGCGCGCCAGCCAGTCGAGCGCGGCGTCGAGACGCGGGTCGCCCAGCCAGCCCAGGTCGAGGAGCGCGGCGGCCAGGTTGCCTTGCAGACAGTGGATCATCCCGCTGGGGCTGCTGCCAGCGCTGAAGCCGCCGTAGGTGGAGCGCGCATGGTCGAGCAGGTAGTCACAGCCGGCGCGCACGCGCGGGGCGCGCCCGTCGGCGCCGAACTGGGCGAGAAAGGTGATCTGCCAGACTGTGCCGGTGTATTTGGGATAGTAGCCAGGCCCCGGTTCGACCCAGAAACCGGCGGGGTCCTGCGCCGCCAGGATCGCGGGCACGGGGCCGCTGGCCATGATGGCCGCCTGCGCCGCGACCACCTCGGGCGCGTCCACGGGCTGGTCGAGCAGGTCACGCAGGGCGAAATAGCGTACACCCGGGTTGGCCCGGTCGGGTTCGAGGAGCCAGGCGAGCGTGGCGTCGTTCATCATGGGCGCCTTCCTTTGGTGTGACAATCCCGGATTCTGCCGGAATCCGGGATTGTTTCAGCGCAACGAACATGCTTAACGGACTGCCGCGGTCAATCTTCGTCCGTGTGATACTTGAAGGAGAGCTTGATGCGGGCGCGATACGCAAGCACCTTGCCCTCATCCACCTGCATGTCCAACTCGACCACCTCGGCAATGCGCAAATCCTGCAACGATTGTGCGGCCACTGCGACGGCATTGGCCGCCGCCTTCTCCCACGACTCCGGGCTGACGCCCACCAACTCGATGATCTTGTAGACCTGGTCTGCCATCACAGCCTCCTGATTGGTTTGCAATCATGCGTCCTGCACAGACTACGGCGAACTACAACTTGCCCCTTGAGTATAGCACCGTTCGCCGCCGGTTGAACCAGGGAAAGTATTTGAGGGTGACAGCCACTGCGCAGTAGCTGTAACCCCAGGACTAACTGTGGGGCGTCTCTCTGCAAGACGCCGCTCATGGTTGACTGTCCACTTTAGCCAGGAACTCCAGCACCAACGCATTGAATTCGTCAGGATAGAGCAGGTGCGGGAAGTGGTCGCTGTTCTTGAAGACCACTTTCTCAGCATCAGGCAGCGCCTCGGCCAATCTGTCCACCTCGATCTTCTGGAACTCTGTGGTTGAGTCACCAACCACCAGCAGTGTCGGAACGGTGATCTCCTCGATGCGCTCCGCAGGTGGGATTTCCGGCTGCACCACCGGGTCAGCGTTCAGAAAATGGAACCAGGTGTAATCGGCGAAGGCGCCCTGGACCAACTCGCGTACGCCTGGAACATCTTTGGCTATCGTCACCACGGGATGAAGGTCGACGATGGCAAGGGCTGCAGCGTCACGATCCCCTTGTTCTAGTGCAGTGGCGACTGCCGCAAACGACGCCTCTTCCTCCGGCGTCAGCGGTGGAAGACCCTGCGCACCCTGAATATCCGGCTCGATCAACACGAGCGAGCGCACCGCCTCGGGATAGGCCAGGGCAAAGTTGATCGCAAGCTCGCCGCCAAACGAATGGCCGAACACGTGGGCAGACTCGATGCCCAGATATTCTAGCAGCGCCTTGAGGTCGTCAGCGTGAGCATAAGGCTGGTCGGTTGGCATGTCCGACTTGCCAAAGCCGCGCAAGTCATAGCGCACAACCCGGTAGTCTTGGGCAAGCTCGGCAAACTGGTAGTCCCAGTCGCGCGTGTCCCAGCCGAAGCCGTGGACCATCACGATTGGCTCGCCTGCGCCGGCCATCTCGTAGTAGAGGCGCGTGCCATTGACCTCGGCGTAACCACTCTCCGGAGGGAGGGGCCTGGCTGCCGACTCGTCATAGCCCTCCGCCTGATACTCAATCCCCGGGAACGCCACATTCTCCGGCGCCAGGGCCGCGGCAGCTGCGGCGTCGCCCTTGAGTTCGGCCAGCAGGAACGCGGTGGCGAAGTGGTTGATCAGGTCGTGGGCGCGGTCCATGTCCCAGACCGGGTCGGTGCAGAACATAGGAAAGCCCATGGCGGCCATATCGGGGTTGTCTTCGCAGCTGCTGTTGAACACCAGATGACCAGCGTAGTCGAACACGACCTTGGCTTTGTGCTCGGAAGCAACGCTCGCATAGGGGTTTGCCATCTCAAAGGCAGGATCGGTAGCGGTTTCGCCGGACCCGACCATAAACATGACCGGCACATCCACGGACTGAATGCCCTCGTTGCCAAAAGTCTGGGTTGGCCCTGCCAGCGGCACGATGGCGCGAACTCGTTCATCACGCACCGACGGCCAAAGTCCTTGTGGGGGGTCCTCCAAACCTGCTGCCGTTGCCAACTCGGCCTCAGCCCCTAGAAGATCGACACAGGACCATTCGTTCAGCGCTGCGCCATCCGGGTTTTCGGCGCACCAGGTGCGCAAGCCGCTCAAATCCCAACGGGCGCCAGCAACTTCAAGCGAGGTTTCGCCCCCCATTGACCAGCCTGAGACACCAACAGCAGATGTGTCGATCATCCCTGCCAGGTCGCCGTCAGGCGCGGCAAGATCTTCGGCAAAGTCGATCTGGCGTGTAACCTCTTGCGGGCGGCGAAGCATGGCTTCATAGGCCAGTGGGCCTAGGTCGGTGCTCCAGTTGTCCTCGTGGTCGACAGAGATCACCACAAAACCCCGCGAAGCCAGGTGCTCGGTGAAATAAGGCACTTCCTGCCCCATGGACCAGTGGGCGTGGCTGTAGACCACCAGGGGGTAGGGTGCGCCGCTGGCGTCAGGCGGCGCATCAAGCTGGGCATGGCCCAAGGTCGAAAAGGGCGGGAACTCACCGGGGGCGAATTGCAGATCATAGACCATCTGCGGCGTGTCGCCCTCGGGCTGTTCAGCCGGATACCAGACGGTGGCCGTGAGTTCGCGGTCATTCTCACCCACAGCCGGGATTGTGAAGTAGCGGACGCCCACAGCGTGGGGACCGTCGACGGCATAGGGTGGCGCATCATAGCGGATGCCGGTTGGCTCCGGCGCGGGCGGCTCCTCCTGTGCCAGCACCGGCAGCGCCGCGCTTAGCAAAAGCGCAATGACGACAAACATTGTCCAGAATGCGTACCAGTTTCTCCGCAACATACCGATTCATCCTTTCGATCCCACTTGGGATCAAGCTGAACTGAATTACGGCTGCGTAGCGACCAGATGCTCAGACATGAACTGCAGCACCGGCGCATAGTCCAGTTCACAGTGCGCTTTCAGCGCTTCCACAAGTTCGTAGTCGATGCCCGCCTCATCAAGACGTGCGGCAAAGGCGCGCGCCAGTTCGATGGGCGCAATGGCATCGAACTCGCCGTGATAGACCATGACCGCGCGCAGGCGGTCTGTCCCCTGGCAATAATGCTCCAGATCATGGACAGGGTCGTCCGCCACAATCCGATCGATCACCTCCTGGACCACCTGCCCTTTGCCATCCACCACGGTGAAAGGTAGATCGAAATAGAAGGGAGGATTGTCAGGGTTGGCGGCAGATGCGGCGGCCCCTGCATACCAGACCGTCGCATGTGTGATGTTTTTGACTATTGCGTCCAGGTCTTCAGGTTCCGAACGCAGATCGGCGGCAGCGACAGCGAGCGTGGGATCCTGGGAATAGTCATAGGTGGCCGAGTTAGGCGCCGCCACGCTGAAGACGTCCGGGTGCGTGAGCGCCAGATGGATGGCGCCATCCCCGCCCATGGAACAGCCGGTGATGCCGCGGCTGGCGGGCTGCGCCAGGGTGCGGTAGTTGGCGTCCACATAGTCGACCAGTTCCTGGGCAATGTAGGTTTCGTAGTCGCCGATGGTTGGCGAACTGAGGTACATGCTGCCGCCGAGGCGATTATTGGCATTGGGGAAGACGAGAATCATCTCCTCAACCTCGCCGGCGCGCAGCAGCGTATCCATGGCGGCCTTGAACTTCCAGACAAGGGTGCTTTCGTCCCCAGTAAACCAGTGCAAAACGTAGACAACCGGATAGCGCGCCGTGCTCGTGTCATAGCCGGGCGGGAGCAGCACGTAGAACGGGCGCGTCGCCGGGTCGCCAAACAGGTTGCCTGCCAGCGCGGCGCTCGTGATCTCGTCCATCTTCACCGCCATCTGGGGCGCGGCCACGGTGGGGCGTGGCGTCGGCACAGCAGCGACCGGCGTCGGTTCAGCGGTGGCCGTGGGTGGCGGCGGTTCAGTCGCCGTGGGTGGCGCGGCGGTGGGCGATGGCGCGGCGGCCGGTTGGCACGCACCGAGCAAGAGGGCGGCACAAAGCATGAGTAATAGGGTACAGCCAGTGCGTAACATGAAGTCACCTCCAAATCCCTGATGGATTACTCTGCATCATCCGGCAACGCGGCATTTTCCGGCGCCAGGGTCATGTCCGGCCAGGCGGCGTCGATCTGCCGCAGCGCCGTGTCGAGATCGATGGAGCCGTCGATGTAGGCGCTGATCGACACATACGGCTCGCGCTGGAAGGTCGAAAAGATCGCATTCGGGCTGAGGAAGACCTGGTCGCCTGCAGCTTGCACCGCCTGCGCCAGATCTCTTTCGCGTGCCTCCACCTCCCACGCCGGGTTGGCGTCTTTGTGCGCCGACAGTTCCGCATGGGTGCCCAGCTTCATCCAGGCTTCTCCGGCTGCACCGGACGCAACATACTGGAGCAAGGCGCGCACTTCGGGGCGGTCATGGAACATGGTCAGGAAATGTCCATTCAACTGCAAGGGCGCCGTTGTCCCCTCCGCAAACGGCGGCAGCAGGAAGAAATCATACTCCGTGCCATATTCTCTGGATTGGAAAAACGTGTAGGTGGTTGACCCATCGAAGGCAGCAATCCAGCCCGGCTCCTTGAGCATCCAGCATTTGGGCGGCTTGGCGAACATCCAACCCTCCGCTTGCCACGCTGTGTTGTCGTTGATCTGCTCCCGTCCACCGTAGGCGTAGCCGGGCGTGAACCAGATGTCAGCCAGCAGTTCGAAGGCTTGCCTGACCTGCGGCGAATCGAACTTCAACTCACCGCGCAGCCACTGTTCGTACTCGGCTGGGGAGACAGTCCGGCGTAGGATGTCGCCGAGCCAGTGGGCGGCAGTGTAGCCGGGGTCAACGTCGCCCACCAACCCGTTCTCGATGCACCAGGGAACGCCGCCGTCGGCGACGATCTGGTCGGAGAGAGCGACCAGCTCCGCCCAGGTCGTAGGCGCCGCGTACCCTGCTGCCTCGAAGGCCGCTTTGGGATACCACACGATGCTGTCAACATTGTGGACATACCAGACGCCGCCGATGATCGGGCCATCGGGTCCTGTCACGGTGACCCAGTTCAGCCAGTGATCGTCGAAGTTGTCGCGCAGCGTAGCCACGTCAATCACCTGGCGCACGTCGAACACCTTGCCCTGTCTGGCGAAGTCCATGATCGCGTACGGATAGGTGAACTGCATCAGATCCGGCGCCTCATCAGCCAGAACCCGGGCCACGAAGTCCGGGCTGTCTTCCTCGATCTGCTCGAAGCGAATCTCGATGCCAGTCTGCTCCTGGAAATCCGCAAGTGTTTGCAGGTAGTCATAGCGCCACTGCCCGCTCCAGGTGCTGCCCAGCGTGACCGCGGTTCCCGCATACTTGCCCGCCAGGGCATCTTCGAGTTCCTGCATCGCCGGGGCTGAACCGCCAATCTCACCAGGGAAGCGGGTGATCGGCTGGCAGGCAGTGGCGAGCAACGTAATCAGGACCGAAACAACGAGCAAACGATTTACGCGCGACATATTTAGTCTCTCTTTCGGTCATCCTTGACCAAGATCAGCCTGGCAGAACCTCTATCTTCGGACATGCCGGCCCTACCGCATCGGGCAGCGCCTGCCCACACGATAGCACCTGGAGCGTGGAAAAAGCGTGGATAACCGGGCGTCCGGCCCGCCGGCTTCTGCCATCAGGCTCACGGCGCCGGCTCCTCGAACACCAGGTTGTCGGACATGAACTTGAGAATCGGCTCCTTGTCCATGTTGCAGTGCATGGCATCGACCTCCAGGTACTCATGGCCGATGCCGAGCTCTGCCAGCAGGGCGGAGACATCGCGGACAATTCCTACGGGCGCGATGTCATCGTGGCGGCCATGGACAATCAGA
>JAPKMV010000213.1 GCA_026645635.1 Caldilineaceae bacterium | reverse complement strand
CGCCCTGCGCCTCGGCTTCGATGCGGTAGAGGAGGCCGATCATGCCCAGGGCATATTGCAGCGCATAGGGGTATTCCAGCGGCGGCGGAAGCGGCCAGGAATAGGTGTGGCCGGCGTCTTCCATATCCGCACCGGGGAAGGCCGGTTTCTCCTTCTCCGCCGGTTTCGCCGGCGTCACCGGGGGTTTTGGCTTGGGCACGTAGACGGCGAAGAAGCCGCCGGCCAGGTTGCCAGCCTGGGCGCGCGGCAGGTCCAAATGGCCAATGTCGCCTTGCCGGGTTCCGGGTCATAGAGCGCAAGCAATACATCGTTGTGACCGTCGAAAATCGGCGGGAAGTTGGACATGGTGGCGCCTGCCTTCAGCATGTGGGTGGTTTGTGGACGAGATTACCGATGCCGCCTATTGTAGCATAGTCCTGGCGGGGCCAAATAGCTGTTACGTGCTGCGTGCCGCGCAACACGCAGCACGTAACACGCAGCGGCGAATCTTCTCCCAGGATCAACGCTTTCTGTTTTGTTGATTTGCGCCCATTCCGCTATAATAGACGAACTTTTGTTCGCATCCGCCACCCCCGCCCGGCGCGAACTGGCGAACAGATGGGGCACTGGACAGTTCGGCTGATGAGGCGGATGTATGGCTCTCGATAAACTGATCGTGCGCGGGGCGCGCGAACACAATCTCAAGAACGTTGACCTGGAAATTCCCCGAGACATGCTGGTTGTGATCACGGGGCTGAGCGGGAGCGGCAAGAGCAGCCTTGCCTTCGACACCATCTATGCCGAAGGGCAGCGCCGTTATGTCGAATCACTGTCTGCCTATGCGCGGCAGTTTCTGGGGTTGATGGAAAAGCCCAACGTCGACCAGATCGAGGGTCTCAGCCCGGCGATCTCCATCGACCAGAAAGGATCGGGGCGCAACCCGCGCTCCACGGTGGGCACGGTGACGGAGGTCTACGACTATCTGCGCCTCCTCTATGCGCGCGTCGGACAGCCCCACTGCCCCACCTGCGGCGCAGCGATCTCACAGCAGACGGCGACGCAGATCGTGGATAGCATTGTGGAAATGCCCGAAGGCAGCAGGCTGCTGCTCCTGGCGCCGATCATCAAGGATCGCAAGGGCAACCACAAGACAGTCTTCGAGAACCTGCAAAAGCAGGGCTTCGCCCGCGCCCGCGTCAACGGCGAACTCTACGAGTTGGACGCCCCTCCCGACCTGGATCGCTACAAGAACCACACCATCGAAGCCGTCATCGACCGTATTGTGGTGCGGCCTCAGGGTGTGGACGAAAACGGGGAGCCAACTGGCCTCGACATGTCGCGCCTGGCCGATTCGGTGGAGACGGCGCTCAAACTTGGCAATGGGGTCATGATCGCATCCGACGTGAGCGACCGCGACAATCCAAAGGATCGCACCTTCAGCGAGCACTTTGCATGTGTGAAGTGTGGCACGAGTCTACCCGAGATCGAGCCGCGCACCTTTAGTTTCAACAGCCCTCACGGCGCGTGCCCCACCTGCACCGGCCTCGGCACCTTTCAGGAGTTCGACCCGGAGCTGATGTTCGACGAGGAGTTGTCGCTGGAAAAAGGGGCGGTGATTCCCTGGCGGCGGCAAAGCGAAGACGACAACGACGGCTACTATCTCCAGGTGCTGCGGGCGGTCGCCAAACAGTACGGCATTCCCTTCCGCACACCCGTCAAGGAATTGAGCCTGAAGCAGCGCGACATCATTCTCTACGGCACACCGAAACAGGGCGAAAAGGTGCGCATCGACTACACGAACAGCGAGGGGCAAGAGCGCTTCTACGAGACTTCGTTTAGCGGCGTGCTGCCCAATTTGCAGCGGCGCTATCAGGAGACAACCAGCGAATACATCCGCATGAAGTTGGAAGAGTTCATGAGCGTGCGCCCCTGCCCTACCTGCGGCGGCAAGCGGCTGCGTCCCGAAGCACTGGCCGTGACCATTGACGACCGCAGCATCTGGGACATCACCAGCATGACGGTGGAAGAGTCGCTGGCGTGGGCGGAGGGATTGCAGGGAATAAGGAAAGAGATTGAGAGATTGGGAGATTGGAGATTGGAGATTGGTGGGGCAACCAATGGTAACGGCGCAGCCAATCGCCAATCGCCAATCGCTCAATCGCCCAATCCCATAATCCCACCTTCTCCCCTCACACCCCGCCAACAAACCATCGCCCATCAGGTGCTCAAGGAGATCGTGGCGCGGCTGAGTTTCATGGTCAATGTGGGGCTGGATTACCTGACGCTGAACCGCACTGCGCTGACGCTGTCGGGCGGTGAGAGCCAGCGCATCCGCCTGGCCACGCAGATCGGCAGCCAGCTCATGGGCGTGCTCTACATTCTCGACGAGCCGAGCATCGGCCTGCACCAGCGCGACAATGCGCGGCTGCTCGGCACACTGCAAGGTATGCGCGACCTCGGCAACACCGTGCTGGTCGTGGAGCATGACGAGGACACGATCCGTGCCGCCGACTGGGTGGTGGACATGGGACCGGGCGCCGGCGAACATGGCGGACACGTGGTTTGCTCTGCAGCGCGCGACGAGTTCGTCCGCTGCCCGGAGAGCCTCACTGCGCAATACCTGCGCGGCGAACGGCGCATCGCCGTGCCCAAGGAGCGGCGCGAGGGCAACGGCAAATATGTAGTCGTGCGCGGCGCCGCTGAGAACAATCTGCATGATGTGGACGTGCGCTTTCCCTTGGGCAAGTTCGTCGCAGTGACAGGGGTCAGCGGCAGCGGCAAATCGACGCTGGTGGTGGAAGTGCTCTACAAGAAACTGGCGCAGCAGATGTATCGCGCCAAGGATCGCCCCGGCGCACACATCGCTATCGACGGCCTCGAACACCTGGACAAAGTCATCGACATCGACCAAAGCCCCATCGGGCGGACGCCGCGCAGCAACCCCGCCACCTACGTTGGGCTGTTCACCGACCTGCGCGACGTCTATGCTTCGATGACCGAAGCCAAGGCGCGTGGCTACAAGCCGGGGCGTTTCTCCTTCAACGTCAAGGGCGGGCGCTGCGAGGCCTGCCAGGGCGACGGCATTATCCGCATCGAAATGCAGTTCCTCCCCGATGTCTATGTGCCGTGCGAGGAATGCAAAGGTCACCGCTACAATCGGGAGACGCTGGAGATCAAATTCCACGGCAAATCGATCGCCGACGTGCTGGAGATGACGGTCGAAGAAGGACTGGAGTTCTTCCAGCACATCCCGCGCATCCGCAACAAGCTGGAGACGCTCTACGCTGTGGGTTTGGGTTATGTCAAACTTGGCCAGCCGGCCACCACCCTCTCCGGCGGCGAGGCGCAGCGCATCAAGTTGAGCAAAGAACTGAGCCGCCGCGCCACCGGCAACACGCTCTACATCCTGGACGAACCGACCACCGGGTTGCATTTCGAGGATGTGCGCAAGCTGTTGGAAGTGCTGCATGAGTTGGTCAACAAGGGCAATACGGTGCTGGTGATCGAGCACAATCTGGATGTGATCAAGAACTGTGACTGGCTGATCGACATGGGGCCGGAAGGCGGCACCAAGGGCGGCTATGTCATCGCCGAAGGCACGCCGGAACACATCGCCACCGTCGAGAAAAGCTATACAGGGCAGTTCCTGGCGCCGATGCTGAGCGAGGAAAACTATTCGGTGGTGGCCTGACACGACGCCGGGAGCAGAGGCGGCGAGGAATTGTCAATTGTGAATGGTCGATTGTTGATTGCTGACGGGCGAGGCGCAGGGCGATGAGCCAGACGATCAGTACGCGACCGCAGTTGTCGGCTGTGGTGCAGGCGAACCCGCTGGCGCGCATAGCCAACCAGGATGCGCCCGCCAAAGCGGTGTTGGCGGACGCGGCGCGGCGCATGAGCCAGGATGTGGTTCGTTTTGTTGGGCTGTCGGAAAATGGGAATGGCGCTGATTATGACTACGCGCAAATCGATGCGGCTTTAGCCATAACAGCCCCGCAGCCTGCCGAGGCGAGCCAGGTTATCGGTGAGCCGCCCGCGGGCGTTGGCTATTCCGGCCTGTCGCCAGCGCAGCGTTGGGCCTTTTTGCAATGGTTGAAGACACCTGGCGAACCGGCGCCGCGAGCCTTCCAGTGGCTCTACCTGGCCAACCTGGAGGTGCGTCTGTTGGAGCCAGAGCCAATGGCCACACTGGCGCGCAACGAGCTACTGCGGCTGGCGGCGATCCCAACATGGGATGCCTCGCTGCTGACGCCCAGGCTGCTGCTGGCGTTCTGGTTGGCGCAAGATGGCGCCGGGCTGGCACTTTGGCTGGCGCAGGCGCCAAAGCTGGACGCCGACAGCACGGAGACGGCGCTGGGCATGGCGGCGCGCCTGGGGTGGCCGCTCACCGCGGCGATGTTGCCCGCGGTGCTGACGGCGTGGCAGTTGCCTGCACCAGCCGTGCCCACCAATGTGCTCGACTTGCGGCTCAATTCGCTGGCGGCGACGCTGGGCGCAGGTCTCCTGCAATACGCGCTGCTCCCTGCGTTGGCTGCGCCGCCGTTTGCTCCGTGGCGCTGTCTGCACCGCGACCTGCATCTCGCCATTCCCCAGGATCGGCTGCGCGGCGTCGTATCACCGCTGCTGGCGGATATGCTGGCGCAGCCAGCACTGCCCGGTCCCGCGGTTGGCAGCGCAGAGAGGTCGCCAACGCCGACATCCAACGGCGCACATGCGTTGGAAAAGGCGCACTGGATCGTTGAGTTTCGCGAAAGCCGCTCCAGCTATTTTGACTGGGCGCTTCGCCTGGCGCAGCGCCAGCCCGGCTTCCAGCAGTTGATGGACGAAGATCGCCACATAATCTATCGCGCGCCGTTCCGCCGCAATGAGTCCACCAAATTTTGGGACCTGTGGACCTGTGTGGAAGGATGGGCGAATTCACGCGTCTACTGTCTGGGGCGAGAATTGGATAAGTCGCAGGTCTATTCGGGTTCGCAGTATATGCGCTGAGCAACCATGAGAGAACAGCTCGATCTTTACATTCGCGCCCGCTATCCGCTGCTGTGGGTGGTGACGGCAGAAGAACAGCGTGCGATCGGCGAAATCGAGGCGCTGGCGAGAACTCAGCGCAAGCGCATGCTGCTTTGGAGCGGCACGGTGGGTCTACTCAACCCCGCGCTGCCTGACCGCGAGGACGCAAGCAAGCGCGACCCGCTGGTGCTGCTGCGCACGATTCTGGAGGACAAAGAGCCGTGCCTGTGGGTGCTGCGCGATTTTCACCCGTTTCTCAAAGACGCGCAGATTGTGCGGCGGCTGCGCGAGGTGGCGCTAGGTCTGCAGGCTAGCAACAAGACTGTGCTCATCCTCAGCCCTGTGCTCAAGATTCCACCCGAACTGGAAAAAGAGATCAGCGTCGTCGATTTTGGGCTGCCGACTGCCGAACAAATCCAGTCGATGATCGACGGCGTGCTGGAGACGCTGCGCCAGAGCAACCAATTCACCGTGGCGCTGGACAAGCGCCAGCGAACGAGACTGGTTCAAGCCTGCCTGGGGCTGACGGTGAATGAGGCCCAAAATGCAGTCGCCAAGGCCATTGTCCAGGCAGAAGGCGTCCTTGACGGACGCGCAGTCGAGGCAGTGACCGCAGAGAAGCAGCAGATCATCCGCAAGAGCGGGCTGTTGGAGTTCTACGACAATGTCGAACAAATGGAGAACGTCGGCGGGCTGGACGTGCTCAAGGAGTGGCTGCGCAAACGGGTGCGTGCCTTTGGCGACGAGGCGCGCGCCTTTGGCCTGCCCGAACCAAAGGGAATCCTGCTGGTCGGCGTACAGGGGTGCGGCAAGTCGCTGATTGCGCGGTCGGTGGCCAATGCCTGGCGGCTGCCGCTGCTGCGGCTCGATGTGGGGCGGCTCTTCGCCTCGCTGGTCGGGTCGAGCGAAGAGAATCTGCGAAACGCGATCAAGGTGGCGGAGAGCATTGCGCCGGTGGTGCTCTGGGTGGACGAGATCGAGAAGGGCTTCTCCGGCGTCGGGTCGAGCAACATGAGCGACGCGGGCACCGCGGCGCGGGTCTTCGGCAGCTTCATCACCTGGCTGCAGGAGAAGCAGAAGCCGGTTTTCGTCATCGCCACGGCCAACGACGTGAGCCAGTTGCCGCCGGAGTTGGTGCGCAAGGGGCGCTTCGACGAGATCTTTTTTGTCGATCTGCCCACCGCGGCCGAGCGTTCCGACATCTGGCGCATACACCTGCTCAAGCGCAGTCGCGACCCGAAACAGTTCGACCTGACCACGCTGGCCATGGCATCCGAGGGGCTGTCCGGCGCCGAGATCGAACAGGCGGTAATCGCCGGACTCTACGAAGC
>JAPKMV010000212.1 GCA_026645635.1 Caldilineaceae bacterium | reverse complement strand
GCGGTTGCCAAACATGCGCATCCCGCGCTCCATCAGGCCACCGAACATGCCGCCGCGCCCCATCTGGCCCATCTGCTCGGTGAGCAAGTCGGCCTGCTCCTGGGTGATGGCGCCGGCTTCGACGGCCGCCGCCAGTGCATCGGTCACGGACTGCGCGGTGCTGTCGGCCATGTAGGCGCGGAACGCCTGGCCGGCGGCCATCAGGTCGGCCTGCTCCTGGGTAATCACGCCATCTTCCACGGCCTGGGCGACCATCGCCGCGTGGGCCTTTTCCTGGGCGGCCTGGAGTTCTTCGACAGTGATGCCGAGCGCTTCAGCCAGATACGCCTGGTGATCCTCCATCATGCCGCCGCGCATCCCGAAGTCATGGAGCATCCCCATGCCGCCGCGACCGTAGGCTTTCGGCGCCGTCGATTCCTCCGGCGCGGCAGGCGTCGCCGGCGCATCACTGCCCGAGTCGGTCTGGGCAAAGCTGGTCAACGGGGCGATGGCCAGCGCGGCCACGGCAATTGCGGCAATCGCCAGGCCGGTTACGAGCCAGCGCATCCATACATGATGCTTGTTCATCACATTTTCTCCCTTTTCTACAAGGTTCTGCTGATAATCGATGAACCGGATTGCCGGTTCGTCTAATAGAATGCCGCAGCGTTGTAACCAAAGTGCATGGAAGTGATAAAGAAAGTGTAAAATCTTGTCTATGAATACGACTGCACTACCTGACTTTCCAACCCGCGCCGCACTTGCCGGCGATCCGCACCGGCCACAGTATCACTTCCTGCCGCCCGCCAACTGGATGAACGACCCCAACGGGCTGATCGAGTGGCAGGGGCAGGTGCATCTCTTCTACCAATACAACCCGCATGGCGCCTTTCACGGAACAATCCACTGGGGCCACGCCGTCAGCCATGACCGGGTGCACTGGCAGGACTTGCCGATCGCGTTGGCGCCCACGCCGGACGGCCCAGATGCGGCGGGCTGCTGGTCGGGCTGCGCCGTCGACCATGACGGCGTCCCCTCTCTCCTCTACACCGGCGTCATGCCGCAGGTTGTCTGTTCCGCTGTCGGCAGCCCCGATCTGGTCACGTGGACCAAGCCCGCGGAAAACCCGGTGATCGACGGGCCGCCGTCGTGGCTGCGCGCCGCCTGCACAGGCGACTTCCGCGACCCCTTTGTCTGGCGGGCGGGCGACGGCTGGCATCTGATCATCGCCAGCCACATCGCCAATGCGGGCGGCTGCGTGCTGCACTATCGTTCGCCAGACCTGGTGCAATGGGAGCACCTGGGCGTGCTGCTGAACGGCGATGCGCGGGTGCATGCGCCGGTCTGGACCGGCACGATCTGGGAATGTCCCAACCTGCTCGATTTTGGCGACCAGCAGGCGCTGATCATCTCGACGCAAGGACGCCCCAACGACCTGCTCTATGCCTTCTATCACACTGGACGCCTGCAAGCAGGTGTCTTTGACGCCGACCCGCCCCGCATCCTGGCCCACGGCCCCGCCGGTGAAGCGCTCTACGCGCCGCAAGTGACGCGCCTGGCCGACGGGCGTCACCTGCTCTTCGGCTGGCTGCGCGAGGGACGCAGCGCTGCGCAGTGTGTCGCCGCAGGCTGGAGCGGCGTCATGTCGCTGCCGCTGCTCGTCACGCTGCGGCCAGACGGCGCGTTGGCATTGCAGCCCGACCCCGCCTTGCAGCACCTGCGCGACCGCCACTGGCGCCTCCCGGCCAGCGATCTTGCCCCGGATCACGACGCCCTGCTGCCCGATGTCAGCGGCGACTGCCTGGAGATCGTCGCCACCTTTGCGCCGGAGAGCACGGGTGACTATGGGCTGAAGCTGCGCTGTTCGCCCGACGGCCAGGAATACACCCGCATCTGCGTGCGCGGCGATCAGCTTGTGATCGAACGGGAACACGCCAGCCAGGATCCCGCCGATCACCGTGACGGATGTACGGCGCCGTTGCTTGCTGCGCCGGGGGAGCCGGTCACTCTGCACATCTTCCTGGATCGCTCTGTCATCGAGGTCTTTGCCGACGAGGGGTGCACGCTGATGACAAGCCGCATCTACCCGACGCGGGCCGATAGCCTGGGCGTGGCGCTGTTCAGCCACGGAAACGCGGCGCGACTCCTCGCCCTCGACATCTGGACGCTGCGTTCGATTTGGTAGCGCGCCGTGTTCAGAGGCTGTTTGAAAAGCTCCTTTTGACGCAGAGTCGCTGAGACGCAGAGGCTCGCACAGGAGAAACAGAGGAGTTCCACAGGTGCATCCTCCGCGTTTCTCTGCATCTCTGCGTCTTTGCGTTGAAATGGGTGGCTTTACGTTCATCGCGCCTTGCTGGTGGAGAGATTTCGCCGCAGGTGAACAATCCAAGCAAATGGTTGCGCGTTTTGAAATGCCAGAGTAGCCCCATCAGTTTGCACAGAGCCACCTTGGTAAATTACACTTCGCGCGCTTTGCCTGCGGTTGGCGCAGGCATCACCAGGCTCGATGGAGAGTACAGTGCCCAAATTAGTGATTGTCGAATCCCCGACCAAAGCCAAAACCATCGGCGGTTATCTGCCGAAAGAATATGTCGTCAAGGCCAGCATGGGCCACATTCGCGACCTGCCGGCCTCGGCGGCGGAAATCCCGGCCAAACAGAAGGGCGAAAGCTGGGCGCGCCTCGGCGTCAACGTCGAAGACGACTTCGACCCGCTCTACGTCATTCCCGACAAAAAGAAAAAAGTCGTTGCCGAACTCAAAGAGGCGATCAAAAAAGCTGACGAGGTGATCCTGGCCACCGACGAAGACCGCGAGGGCGAAAGCATCGGCTGGCATCTGCGCGAGACGCTCAAGCCCAAGCAGCCGGTGCGGCGCATGGTCTTCCACGAGATCACCCGCGAGGCTATCGCCGCCGCGCTGCAGAACACCCGCGACATCGACATGGACCTGGTGCGCGCCCAGGAGACGCGGCGCATCCTCGACCGGCTGGTGGGCTACACCGTGTCACCGCTGCTCTGGCGCAAGATCGCGCCCAAGCTCTCCGCGGGCCGCGTGCAGAGCGTCGCCGTGCGGCTGCTGGTGCTGCGCGAGCGGGAGCGCCGCGCCTTCGTCACCGGCCAGTATTGGGACCTGAAGGCGCTGCTCAACAAGCGTCCCGACCAGCCCAACCACCGCTTCGAGGCAACGCTGGTCAGCGTAGGCGGTAAGCGCGTTGCCAGCGGGCGCGACTTCGACGAGCATACCGGGCGCATTGCGGCAGGCAAGGACGTGCTGCTGCTCAATCAGCAAGAGGCGGAGACGCTGCGCACGCGGCTGCTGGCCGGCCGCTGGGCCGTGAGCGAGTTGGACGAGAAGGAGTCCACCCGCGCGCCATATGCGCCCTTCACCACCTCCACCTTGCAGCAGGAAGCCAACCGCAAGTTGGGTCTCAGCGCCAAAGAGACGATGCGCGTGGCGCAGAACCTCTACGAGAACGGCTACATCACCTACATGCGCACGGACTCGGTCAACCTCAGCGACCAGGCGATCAACGCCGCGCGCCAGCGCATCCGTGAACTCTACGGCGCCGAGTATCTCAGCCCGTCGCCGCGGCGCTATCAGACCAAGACGGCCAACGCGCAGGAGGCCCACGAGGCGATCCGCCCCGCCGGCGACCGCATGCGCACCGCCGATGAGTTGCCGATCCAAGGCCGCGAGCGATCACTCTACGAGCTGATCTGGAAGCGCACCGTGGCCAGCCAGATGGCCAACGCGCGCCTGCGCCTGGTCACGGCGACCATTGCCGTGGATGACGCGCTTTTCCGCGCCAGCGGGCGCACCGTCCTCTTTGCCGGCTTTTTCCGCGCCTACGTAGAAGGCTCTGACGACCCCGACGCGGCCATCGAGAGCCAGGACGCGCCGCTGCCGCCGCTGACTGTGGGCGAACAGGTGGACTGCCGCGACCTGGAGGCAGTGGGCCATGAGACCAAGCCGCCGGCCCGCTACACCGAGGCCACCCTGGTCAAGGCGCTGGAGGCCGAGGGCATTGGCCGCCCCAGCACCTACGCCACCATCATCGATACGATCCAGGAGCGGGGCTACTGTTTCAAGCAGCGCAAGGAACTGGCGCCCACCTTCACCGCCTTCGCCGTCACCGAATTGTTGGAGGAGCACTTCGACGAGTTGGTGGACTTGAAGTTCACGGCGACGATGGAACAGCAACTCGACGACATTGCCAACGGCGACGCCGACTACCTGGAATACCTGCGCCGCTTCTTCCTGGGCGCGCAGGGCCTGGAGGCGCAGGTGCGCACGCGTGACGCGCAGATCGACCCGCGCACGGCCAGCACGGTCGAACTGAGCGACCTCCACGCCGAGGTGCGCATCGGCCAGTTTGGCCCCTTCGTGGCGAAGGAGGAGAACGGCGAGCGGCTCACTGCCAGCTTGCCGCCCGACCTGCCACCTGCGGACTTGACCGACGCGCTGGTGGAAGAGATTCTGCACCACAAGCTGGACGGCCCGCGCACGCTGGGCGCCGACCCGGCCAGCGAACTGCCGGTGCTGCTTAAAAAAGGCCCCTTCGGGCCTTACGTGCAGTTGGGCGAGGACGACCCGGCCAGCAAGGCCAAGCCGAAGCGGGTGAGCCTGCTCAAGCACATGGCGCCGGACGGGGTCGATCTGGCCACGGCGTTGGCGCTGCTGGCGCTGCCCCGCACGCTGGGCGAACACCCGGAGAGCGGCAAACCGGTGCAGGCGGGCGTCGGGCGTTTTGGCCCCTTCGTGGTGCACGACGGCGTCTTTGCCAACCTCAAGGCCGGTGACGATGTGCTGGAGATCGACCTGGGCCGCGCGCTGGAATTGCTGGCTGATAAGAAAGGCGGGCGCACACGCAGCAGTGCCACGGCCAAGAGCGTGCTCGTCCAACTGGGCGAACACCCTGACGGCGGCGCAGTGCAGGTGCTCGACGGGCGCTATGGCCCCTACGTGAACTGGGGCAAGGTGAACGTGACGCTGCCGAAGGACGTCAAGCCCGCGGACGTGAGCCTGGACCAGGCCCTGGCGTGGATCGCGGACAAGGCGGCTGCGGGGCCGGCCAAGAAGGGAGCCAACAAGCGGAATACCGCCGCCAAGCCCGCGGCCACAAAGAAGGCGACGGCGACGGCTAAACCGGCGGCCAAGAAGAAAGCGACCGCTAAACCGGCGGCCAAGAAGCCCGCCGCCAAATCTACGACCAAGGCAGCGCTGTCAACGAAGTAGCAACTCACCAATTCCATCTAAACTCAAACGCCATAGAAACCAGGAGTGTTCGCAACGACGCAAGCACAATCCGCAGATTGACGCAGATGACGCAGATTTGATGTCTGCCGTCTGCGAAAATCTGCGCCATCTGCGGATGCTCGTCCGGCGCTTCCCCGAGCGGAGCAGCGCTCGCAAAACTCCTCTTTTCTATCGTCCATGACTTTAAGTTTGACCCTGCTGGATAGCCGGTGCTATACTCCCGTCAACATGCGTTGACGGCGACCACGGTCTGCCGGATCACCCTCTCAGAGAACTGCCGGTCGGTGCGAGGCAGCGAGGAATCCGCAGGTCAGCAGCGCCCGAGCAGCCGGCAGGCAATGGCCGGACGGAACCCACCGTTACCCGGGCCAAGAGGCAACTGTCGGCTGCGACGGTTGCGAACTCAGGTGGCACCACGAACGCCCTTCGTCCTGACCGGATGGAGGGCGTTTTTTGTTTGTGGCTCACGCAAAGACGCAAAGGCGCAAAGTTCAAGAAAACTCTTGGCGTCTTTGCGTCTTGGCGTGAGATTTTGGATCGTAAGGAGGAGATCATGCTCGATATTCGTTGGATGCGCGAGAACCGCGCCGCGCTGGCCGAGGCCATGCAAAAGCTCAACGACCCGGACGCGCCCTGGGCCATCGCCCTGGAACTGGACGAACGCCGCCGCCAGATCCTGACGCGGGTGGAGATGCTGCGCGCCGAGCGCAACGCCGGCTCCAAACGCGTCGGCGAGCTGTTCCGCGAGAAGAAGACGCAGGAGGCGAACGCACTCAAGGAGCAGATGAGCGCCATCGGCGGCGAGATCGAGGCGCTGGACGCTGAGCTGCGCGACGTGGACCTGGCCTTCCAGGATGCCATGCTGCGCATCCCCAACCCGCCCGAACCCGACGTGCCCGTGGGCAAGGACGACAGCGAAAATGTGGTCGTGAAGGAATGGGGCGTCAAGCCGCAGCAAGATTTCACGCCGCTGCCTCACTGGGAACTGGGCGAGAAGCTGGACATCATCGACCTGGCGCGGGGGACTAAGCTCTCCGGCAGCCGCTTCTACCTGCTCAAGGGCGCGGGCGCGCGTCTCCAGCGCGCGCTGACCGAC
>JAPKMV010000211.1 GCA_026645635.1 Caldilineaceae bacterium | reverse complement strand
GTTCTACGCTTTCTTCTCGCCCACCTATGCCGCCGACCGCACCCTCTACGTCACCGGCCACCAGGCGGAGACGCTGGGCGCGGGCGTCTGGCGTTCACAGGACGGCGGCGATACATTTGCGGCCCAGTGGCAAGACTTGATCTATCGGCGCGGACAGGAGATCGTCTTTTCGCCTGATTTTGCCGTGGACCAGACGCTGGCGGTGCGTGCGCCCTTCTACGAGATCGCGACGAACGAGAGCGGCGGTGCGCTGCAGCTCTCGACCGACGGCGGCCAATCCTGGACGGTGGCCGCGACGATTGGCGACAACGCCTCGCCCACAACCGCCGAACTGCTGGCAGCAGCCGGGTTGCCCTGGCTGGACGCGCCGACCATCCGCATCCCCGGCTACGGGCAGGAGGTCGTGTACGCCATCGAGGGTGGCGCCTGGCAGACGGCGACGCTGCCGATGGCCGATGGCTCGCTCCTCGGCGTGCTGCCCGCACCCGACGCCGCGACCACTTACGTCTACGGCACAAACGGCATCTGGCGCACGACCGATGGCGGCGCGACGTGGCAAGGCTGGGACGACCCGCGGTTGGCTGGCATGACCTACGAGAACGACATCGACGCGGTTGCCGTCTCGCCCGCTTTCCCCGATGGCGCGCACCGGCTCTTTGTGGGCACGGCGGATGCGCAGTTGTGGGTGCTCGACCCGGCGCAGATGGACTGGGCGGCCGTCGCCACGACAGCGCCGGCAACGCCAACCGCTGCGCCGCAGTCCGCGCTGCGTCTGCCTACGCCGACGCAAGCTGCGCCAACGCCAGTTGCGACAACGCCAGTTGCACCGGCGGCAACGCCAGCGCCCACTGCGCCTGCCGCAACGGAGCCAATCGCACCGTTGCCCGGCGAGCCGCCGGCAGGACTCTTCCGCCCTGTCGGTTCGCTGGGCGTGGTCTGGGAGGTCAACCCGGCCATGCAGGAGGCGCTGGGCTGGGCGACGCAGGAGCAGCCGGACAGTTCGCAAGCCGCAGATCAACCCTTCGAGCAGGGGCGCATGATCTGGGTGGAGCAGCAGGACAGCATCTACGTAATCTACAACGACGGCAGTTGGGAACGCTATCCCGACGCTTTCGAGGAGGGTATGGCGGAGCGCGACCCAGCCATCGTCCCGCCGGGTGGCAAGCTGCAGCCGGAGCGGGGCTTTGGCAAAGTGTGGCGCGAACAGCCGGAGGTGCGGGCGCGCATCGGCTGGGCGCTGGCACCGGAAGCGCCTGCGGATGTGCAGTTGCATCCCTTCGAGCGGGGTGTGATGCTGCGCCTGGGCGTGGCAGCCTATGCGCTGGCGGGCGAGGAGCAGGGGACATGGCTGCGCTGAGCCGCGCTGTGACCCTCTACACGACGCCCTTCTGCCCCGGCTGTCTGCGTGCCAAGCTGGCGTTGCAGCGTTTCGCTGTTCCGTACACCGAGCGCGACGTAACGGCGGACTGGGACGCATACGCCGACCTGCTGCATCTGACCCACGGCCAGCCACACGTGCCGACGCTGCGTATGCCATCGGGCGAATTGCTGATCGATCCTGCACCGCTGGTGCTCTTGGGTAAGCTGACGGCGTTGAGCGACCCTGCGCACGATTACAATGGTTGACGAACTTCCCTATCCACACCGAGCAGGCGCGCAACAGGGCGCCAAGAAGGAGCAGATGCCATGAAAGAAAAATTGAATATCGCCATGATCACCGCCGAGTGTGTACCGTTCGCCAAGACCGGCGGGTTGGCAGATGTCGTCGGCGCGCTGCCGCAGACGCTGCGCCGCATGGGGCACAACGTGATGGTGGTGATGCCGCGCTACAGCAGCATCGACGGGCGTCGCTATGGCCTGCGCCGCTACTGGGATTCGTTCGGCGTCTGGATGGGCAACCTGCTGGAGTGGTGTGCGGTGGATGTGGCGGACAGCGACGGCGTGCCGGTCTATTTCATCGAATCCAACAAGTTTTTCGAGCGTCCCGGCCTCTACCACGACGCCGATTTCAACGACTATCAGGACAACCCGGCGCGCTTCGGCTTGCTCACCCGCGCCGGCTTGCAGCTCTGCCGCGACCTGGGCTTTGCGCCTGACATTGTCCATGTGCACGACTGGCAAACTGCGCTCGCTGCCGCCTATCTCAAGATCTGGCACTGGAATGACCCGATCCTGGGCCGCGCCGCCAGCCTGCTGACGATCCACAACAACGCCTACCAGGGCAAGTACGGCGCCGGGGTCTATGACTATCTGGGGCTGGGCTGGAATAACTTCACGCCGGACAAGTTCGAGGATTTCGGCGCGCTTAACTTCCTCAAAGGCGGCATCGTCTACGCCGACATGGTGAACACCGTCAGCCCGACTTACGCCGACGAGACGCGCACGCCGGAACTGGGCTATGGGCTGGCGCCCTATCTCAACGACAAGGGCGACAACTATGTCGGCATCCTGAATGGCGTCGATTACGCGCAGTGGGACCCGACGGTGGACACGCTGATCCCGGCCAATTACTCCGCTGCGGACTTGAGCGGCAAGGCGATCTGCAAACGTGAGTTGCAGCGCCGTTTTGGTCTGGAAGAAAACCCGAACATCCCCATCGTCGGCGTGGTCAGCCGGCTTGTCTCCCAGAAGGGGCTGGACCTGCTGGCCCAGGCCATCGAGGGCATCGTCACCAACATGGCCGTGCAGTTCGTGATCCTCGGCTCGGGCGACAAGAGCCTGGAAGCCTACTACGGCGGGCTGCCGGCGCGCTACCCGGGTCTCATCGGGTGTTACATCGGTTACAGCAACGAGATCGCCCACTGGATCGAAGCCGGCTCGGACTTCTTCATCATGCCGTCGATCTACGAGCCGTGCGGGCTGAATCAGATGTACTCGCTCAAGTACGGCACGCTGCCCATCGTGCGCGCCACCGGCGGCCTCAACGACACCGTCGAACAGTACGACGAGGCGACCGGCGCCGGCACCGGCTTCAAGTTCTGGGAGCCGAGCGCGGCCGCCATCTACTACACGGTGGGCTGGGCCGTCGCCACCTATTTCGACCGCCCGCACCACATGCAGCAACTGATCCAGACGGCCATGGCGCAGGATTTCTCCTGGGAGAAGAGTGCCGAGTTGTATCTGGCGGCCTACGAGCAGGCGCTGGCAAATAAGGCGAGGCTGTAGAAGGGGCGAGGGGCGAATCCAACTTCACAATTCATACTTCAAAGTTCACAATTCTGAATTGTGAACTTTGAAGTATGAATTGTGAAGTATGCTTGCCCGGAGGATTACCCCGCGGTGGCGCCGGCCATGAGCAGGCCCAGCCGTTCGGCGGTGGCTTCGCTGCGGGGGATAATGTCCATCACCCGGCCTTCGTAGAGGACGGCGATGCGGTCGGAGAGCGCCAGAATCTCGTCCAAGTCTTCGGAGATGAGCAGCGTCGCGCTCCCCTGGCGGCGCTGCGCCAACAGCCGTTCATGGATGTACTCGGTGGCGCCGATGTCCACCCCGCGCGTCGGCTGCGCGGCCACCAACACCCGCGGGTTGCGCGACAACTCCCGCGCCATGATCACCTTCTGAATGTTGCCGCCGGAGAGGCTGCGCGTCGGCGTGTCGATGGACGGTGTGCGGATGCGAAAGTCGCGCACCAGGTCGCGGCTGCGTTGGGCGATGGCGCCAAAATCCAGGAAGATGCCGCGGCTGATGGGCGCGTGGGTATGATCCTGCAAAATCAGGTTTTCGGCCACCGAAAATTCTTGCACGATACCGTCGTGCATCCGTTCTTCGGGCACGTAGCCCAGCCCCGCGTCGGTGCGCCGCGCCACTGACCAACTCGCCACGTCGATGCCGCCCAACTCGATGCCGCCCAACTCGATGCGGCCGCTGCTGATGGGGCGCAGCCCGGCGATCGCCTCGGCCAGTTCGCGCTGCCCGTTGCCGCTGACCCCTGCCACGCCCAAAATCTCGCCGGCGTGCACTTCCAGGCTCACATCGCGCAGCGCCGGCTGCCCCGTGATGCCCAGCGCGTTGACGTTGTGCAGGGCAAGCTGCACCGCCCCCTGCTCCACCACGGCATGATCCTGCACCAGGATCACCTCGCGGCCCACCATCATCTTCGCCAGCGTCGCCCGGGTGACATTCTGGTTCGGCACCGTGTCCACCAGCGCGCCGCCGCGCAGTACGGTGATGCGGTCGCTGATCGCGATCACCTCGTGCAACTTGTGGCTGATGAAAATGAGGCCACGGCCATCCCGCTTCATGCGGTCCAGGGTGGCAAAGAGGTCCTCCACCTCCTGCGGCGTCAGCACGGCAGTCGGTTCGTCCAGGATCAGCAGCTCGGCGCCCCGGTAGAGCGCCTTGATGATTTCGACCCGCTGACGCTCGCCCACAGCCAGCGTCCACACCGGCGCACTGGGGTTGATCTGCAGACCGTAGGCGCCGGAAAGTTCGCGAATGCGCGCCTCCACCTTGTCCAGATCGAGTACGGGACCGCGGCTCGACTTCAACCCGAGCGCCACATTCTCGGTCACGGTCAGCTCATCCACCAGCATGAAGTGTTGATGGATCATGCCGATGCCCTGTTCGATGGCAGCGGTGGGCGAGCCAATGCTCACCTCTGCACCGTCGATCAGGATTTCGCCTTCGTCGGCGCGATAGAGGCCGTAGAGCACCTTCATCAAGGTGGATTTACCTGCGCCGTTCTCGCCCAGGAGCGCATGAACCTCGCCCGCGCGCACATCGAAATTGACATGGTCGCAGGCCAGCACACCAGGGAAGCGCTTGACGATGTTGCGCATCTCCAGGTGGTTGATAGTCTGGCGGACAGCGAGCGCGGGATTGGCGGTCATGCGTTGACTCTTATCGTTTCATGACAAAGAATTGGCAAGAGATAGAGTGAGGGGGTGAGAGGGTGAGAGGGTGTGTCAGCCTCACCCCCTCACCCGCTCTCCCCCTCACCCTCTCACAAACTACGGCAGCGGCACGATCATCCCATCCTTGATGCCGTCGATGGCGGCCTGCGCGGCGGCCTTGACATCATCCGGGACGGAGACCTGGTCGTTGAAGACGATGTTGAGGCCGTCGCTCAGGGTGAGGACGTAGGCTTTGCCGCCCAGCGTGCCTTCCTGGCGCAGCGCCAGCATGTCCTTGACAACGCCGGTCCAGTCGTAGACCTGGTTGGCGACGACATATTCAGGCGCCAGCGAACTTTGGTTGGATTGGGTGCCGAACCAGTAGACCTGGTTCTCAGCGGCGACGCCGATGGCGCCCACCACCTGCTGCGCCGAGCCGGTCAGCGTATCGGCCCCGGCCTTGACATGGGTGTTGGCTGCTTCTGCGGCCAGCGCCGTGTCGCCAAAGGAGCCGGTGTAGCTCACGTTGACCTGCGTTTCGGGCTTGGTTGCCAGCACGCCGGCCACAAAGCCGTCGATGTAGAGCTTGGCGTCGCCGGCTTCCACCGGGCCAACCACGCCGATCACGCCGCTCTGGTTCATCAGCGCCGCGATCACGCCATTGACATAACCGCCCTCCTGCGCCTTGGCCTCATAGGCAAAGACGTTGGTCAACCCCTTGTCTGCGCCGGTGTCCACGGCTGTGCCCCAGGCGAAGGTCGTCTCTGGGAACTCGGCGGCCACGTCGAACATGGCATTGCCGTACTGCGTGCCGTGCGCGATCACGATGTCGTTGCCGTCGGTGGCGTAGTCGCGAATGGCGACGGCCGCGTCGGCGACATTGAACATGTTTTCGGTGAAGGAGATCTGCATCGCCTCTTCACCGCCCAGTTCGGCCTGCACCGCCTTGAGTGTTGTGGAGCTGGGCATGATGATCGCGATGCGGATCGGCTCGCCGGCTGGCGCAGCGTCCGCCGCCGCCGCGCCGCTGTCGGCGGCCGGAGCAGCCGGCGCGGGCGCCGCAGCTTGCGGCGCGCAGGCCGCCATCACCAGGACGATCACCAGACTGAGTGTCACCCATCCCAAAAACTTGCGCATGTTTCTTCCTCCATCGAAATGTAGAATGTTGAAATCGACTGCTGTTGACAGTAGCGGCGCGCCCGGGCGCGCCGTTACGGACTCCCAGTTACGGCGCCGCTATTCCCCGCGTTCGTAGGGCTTGGTCAGCGCAGCGGGCTGGCGCACCTGGCGCCCACCCAGCGCCAGCACGATGATCGTGAGCAGGTAGGGCAGCATCACCGCGATGTCCGAGGGCAGCGGCACGCCCAGCACCTGCACCCAAAGCTGGAACGCGCTCACCGTGCTGAAAAGCAGCGCGCCCAGGAGCACCCCCAGCGGACGCCAGCCGCCAAAATAGACCAGCGCCACGGCGATGTAGCCCAGGCCATTGGTCATGTTTTCCTGGAAAATGCT
>JAPKMV010000210.1 GCA_026645635.1 Caldilineaceae bacterium | reverse complement strand
CTCGCACCGACGAGCCTCTGCGTGGTCTGTGGCCAGTGGTTCAGCCGCAATTGTTGCGCATGGCAGCCCCAAAAGTTGACAGATTTTCCTGCTTTGTGGTAAATTCCTATAATCAATTCAATTAATCGAATGATTAGATATTGGCATGATCTTGTCTCAGCTCGACTCCGATTTCTTGCGTTATTTGCTGGCCAACGGCCACACACCGGGTGACCGGCTGCCCTCGCTCAATGAGATCAGCGCGACGACCGGCATGAGCGTCGGCAAGCTGCGCGAGCAGTTCGAGGTGGCGCGGGCGTTGGGGTTGGTCGACGCCAGCCCACGCCGCGGCATCGTGCGCACCGGCTACGACTTTCTGCCCGCGGTGCGGCTGAGTCTGCTGGTGGCGCTGGCCATCGACCCGGGCTACTTTGCGGCATTCAGCGGGCTGCGCGCTCACCTGGAGACCGCCTATTGGGACGAAGCGGTGGTGCTGCTCACCGACGAAGACAAAGAGCGGCTGCGTGAACTGGTGCGCAGCGCGTGGGACAAACTGAGCGTGCCCCGCATCCAGATTCCCTTTCAGGAGCATCGGGAACTCCACCTGACGATCTACCGGCGGCTCGCCAATCCTTTCGTGGTCGGAATCCTCGAGGCCTATTGGGACGGCTATGAAGCGGTGGAGTTGAATACTTTTGCTGACCTGGGCTATTTGCAGGCGGTGTGGCGCTATCACGAAGCGATCGTGGCTGCCATCTCTGCGGGGGAAGTGGTCGAGGGCAAACGATTGTTGGTCGAACACATGCAACTGCTCAACGCACGCGGCGCGCCGATGGAAATGACGGCGCCGGTCGATGCGTTGGCGCTTGCATAGATCGAACGATAGATTGGTCGAATTACACAACTTTCTTATTTAGACTCGCCTCGAAATGGAGGACAAGGAATGAACGTCACTGTAGAAGCGCCGCAAACATTGGATGTGGAAAACCATATTGTCAACGATTTCAACATCAATGTGGCGACGGCCAACGGCTCCGGCAGCCAGACCAGCAACAGCATGTTGATCCGCTCGTTGTACAAAATGGGCATCCCGGTCACGGGCAAGAATCTCTTCCCCAGCAACATCCAGGGGCTGCCCACCTGGTTCAACATCCGTCTGAGCAATGAAGGCTTCCTGGCGCGCCGCGAGCGCGTCGAGATCATGATCTGCATGAACGGCGCCACGGTGGCCGAAGACATGGAGAGCGCCGTCGAGGGCGGCATCGTGCTTTACGACGACACGCTGCCCATCGCCAATCACCGCAAGGATGTGAAATACTTCCCCATGCCGGTGAAGGACCTGGTCAAGGCCGCCAATCTGCCCTATAACTTGCAGCGTTACGTCGCCAACATGGCCTACGTGGGCGTGGTCGCGTATCTGCTCGAGATCGACATGGACGAGATCAAGGCGGCGCTGGCCTGGAACTTTGGCGGCAAGACTAAGCCCATCGAACTGAACTGGGGCATGGTGATGGCCGCCTACAACTGGGCGCAGGCGAACCTGACCAACGACCAACCCTACCGCGTGCGGCGCATGAGCGGCTACAACGAGGGCACGGTGCTCATCGACGGCAACACGGCCGCCGCGCTGGGCACGGTTTTCAATGGCTTCACCTTTGCCGCTTGGTACCCGATCACACCGTCGTCGAGCATGGCCGAAACCATGGCCAGCTATGCGGCGCAACTGCGCAAGGACCCGGAGACCGGCAAGGCGACCTACGCCATCGTGCAGGCTGAAGATGAGCTGGCGGCCATCGGCATGGTGCTGGGCGCGGGGTGGGCCGGCGCGCGCTCGCTGACTGCCACCAGCGGCCCCGGCATCAGCCTGATGTCGGAAGCGGTGGGCTACGCCTACTTCACCGAAATCCCCGCGGTGATCTGGGACATCCAGCGCATGGGGCCGAGCACGGGCCTGCCCACGCGCACCAGCCAGGGCGACCTCCTCTGCACCTACTACCTGGGCCACGGCGACACCCGCCACCCGATCCTCTTCCCGGCGGACCCCAAGGAATGCTTCGAAATGGCCGGCGAGGCGCTGGATCTGGCGGAGCGGCTGCAGACGCCCATCTTCGTGCTCTCCGACCTCGACCTGGGCATGAACCTCTGGATCACCAAGGAGTTCGAGTACCCAGACAAGCCGCTCGACCGCGGCAAGGTGCTCAGCGCCGAGGAGTTGAGCCAGTTCAAGGAAAAACACAACGGCCAACGCTGGGGTCGCTACCTGGACGTGGACGGTGACGGCATGTGGGAGAACAACCTGAAGCGCATCGAGCAGAAGTTCGAGACTGCGCGCCACCTGGTGCCCGCGCCGCTGGTGGTCGACACGGTCGGCTCCCACATCGCGATCCTAAGCTTTGGCAGCAACCACGAGTCGATCGTGGAGGCGCGCGCCCGCCTGGAGAAGGCCGGCATCGGCGTCGGCTACATGCGCCTGCGCGCGCTGCCGATCAACGAAGAGGTGCGTGCGTTCATCGAACATCACGACAAGATCTTTGTGGTCGAGAACAACATGGACGGCCAACTGGCGACGATCCTGCGCAGCGAACTGCCCGACCTGGCGACCAAGCTGGTTTCGCTGGCCAAGTGCGATGGGATGCCCCTCTCCGCGCGCTGGATTACGGAGCAGATCGCGGCGGCGGTTTGAGTGGGATTGCGAGATTACGAGATTCAGGGATTGGCAAGCAAGAGCCAGAAGAGGATGATAAACCCATGACTGCGACACCAACACGCGCGCCGGCGCCCAAGGCGCCCAAACTGAACACCATCGGCCTGGAGAAGACCGCATACAAAGGCGCGGACTCTACACTCTGCAACGGCTGCGGCCACGACTCGATCAGCTCCCGCATCATCAACGCGGCCTGGGAGGTCGGGCTGGAGCAGACCCAGGTAGTCAAGTTCTCCGGCATCGGCTGCAGCAGCAAGACGCCGGCCTATTTCCTGGGCATGAGCCACGGCTTCAACTACCTGCACGGGCGCATGGCCACCGTGGCCACCGGCGCGCTCGTCGCCAACCGCACGCTCACCGGCATCGGCGTCAGCGGCGACGGCGACACCGCCTCCATCGGCATCGGCGGCTTCAAGCACCTGGTGCGCCGCAACCTGCCCATGGTCTACATCGTGGAGAACAACGGCGTCTACGGGCTGACCAAGGGGCAGTTCAGCGCCACCGCCGACCAGGGGCAGATGCTTAAGTACGCGGGTGTCAACCCCTTCATGCCGCTGGATGTCTGCCTGGAAGCGCTGGCCGCCAACGCGACCTTTGTTGCGCGCAGCTTTGCCGGCGACGCCAAGCAGCTCGAGGCGCTGCTCAAGGCCGCCTTCAGCCACAAGGGCCTGGCGATCCTCGACGTGATCAGCCCGTGTGTGACCTTCAACAACCACGACGACTCGACCAAGAGCTACGCCTGGGGCAAGCAGAACGAGATTCAGCTCCACGAGCTGAACTTCATCCCCTCCTACGAAGAGATCACCGTGGACGAGTACGACGACGAGACCGAGGTGCAGTTGCACGACGGCTCCTGGCTGGTGCTCAAGAAGTTGGCCGAGGATTACGACCCGACCGACAAGAACCTGGCCTACCGCACGCTGGAGGCGGCGCGGCGCGACCAGAAGCTGCTCACCGGCATCTTCTACATCGAGCCGAACACGCCGAACTTCCACGACCTGCTCAACACGGTGGACATGCCCCTGTCGGCGCTGCCGGAGAGCATGACCCGCCCAGGGCCGGACGCGCTGCGCAAGGTGCTGGCGGAGATGTAGGGAGGGGCGAGGGGCGACGTTACTTGCCGCTTTGGTTGTGAAAAAGAACGGGGCGGATCGCATCTCGCGACCCGCCCCGTGTGTTTGTGTGGGTAGGTGCGGTTTTTAACCGCACGTACCCCGGACGCCCGTGCGGTTAAAAACCGCACTTACTTCGCCCCTCGCCCCTCGCCCCTCCTCTAATCTGCCGCAACCAACTCGCCCTGCTGCACTTTGCCGTTGGTGATGCTGCGCACGGCGATCGGTTCGTCTGCGGCGGGTTCTTCTACGGTTGCGACTTCCTCGAAGAGCGCGGCGATATCATCCACCTGACCCACGACCTCCTTGCGGAACTGCTGCGTGTAGAGCCGGTGATAGTGGCCGCCCAGTTTCAACAGCTCGCGGTGCGTGCCCATCTCCTTGATGCGCCCGTCTTCGATCACCAGGATGCGCGTGGCGTTGCGGATCGTGGAGAGCCGGTGCGCGATCACGAAGCTGGTGGACTGCTTCATCAGGTTGTCCATGCCGTGCTGGATCAGCGACTCTGTGAGTGTGTCCACGCTGGCGGTGGCCTCGTCCATGATGAAGATGTCCGGCTGCGCCAGCACCGCACGTGCCAGGCTCAGCAACTGCTTCTGGCCGGTGGAGAGGAGCACGCCGCCCTCGCCCACCTGTTCCTCGTAGCCCTTCTCCAGCTTGGTGATGAAGGCGTGGGCGCCGGCCAGTTCCGCTGCGGCTTCCACTTCCTCGTCGCTCGCATCCAGCCGCCCGTAGCGGATGTTCTCGCGGATGGTGCCGGAGAAGAGGTGCGGCGTCTGCAACACCATGCCGATGCGCGACTGGATCGCGTGCTGCGTCAGGTCGGTGTAGTCGTGGCCATTGATCACGATGCGCCCGCCCGTCGGCTCGAAGAAGCGACAGAGCAGATTGACGATGGTGCTCTTGCCGCCGCCCGTCGGCCCGACCAGCGCGATGGTCTCGCCCTGGCGCACGTGCAGGTTGAAGTCGCTCAGGATGGGTTTGCCCTCCTCATACTGGAAGTGCACGTTGTCGAAGACGATGTCCCCGCGCAGGTGTTCCACGTCGTAGGCGTTCGGCTTGTCCACGATGTCCGGCACGGCGTCGATGAGCGAGAAGATGCGTTCACCCGAAGCCACCGCCTGCTGCATCTCGGCGAAGACGCGCGCCATTTCCTGCACCGGCCAGATCATGAAGAGCACGTAGGAGATGAAGGCGTACATGCCGCCCACGCTCAGCGCGCTGCTGCCGTCGACGGTGACGCCGGCATACGCGACGATGCTGACGATAGCCAGCGATGAGATGAGCTGCACGGTCGGCAGGAAGAGCGCGGAGTACCAGGCGGCGCGGTAGCCGGCGCGGTACATCTCACCCGTGAGGTTGCCGAACTCCTTCAGGTTGGCCTCCTCGCGATCCAGCGCCTTGATCACCCGCACACCGGTGATCGTCTCGTTGTAGGCGCCGGTGATCTTCGAGTTCACCTTGCGCACCTCGCGGTACTGCACGATGATCTTGCGCTGGAAGAGCGTCGCCACCACGATGATGATCGGCACGATCACCATGACGATCAGCGTGAGCTGCCACGAGATCTGCCACATGAAAAAGAGCGCAGTCAGGATGTTGAAGGTCGACCAGGTCACATCCAAGAGACCCCAGGTCACCAGTTCGGCCACGCGGTCCGTGTCCGAAGTGACGCGGCTGATGATCCACCCCACCGGCATCCTGTTGTAGTAGGTCAGCGAAAGCTCCTGTAGGTGATTGAAGAGCTTCTTGCGTAGGTCGTAGCGGATGCGCTCGCCGAGTATGCCGGCCAGGTAAATGAAGATGAAGACCGCCACAGCTTGCACGACAATCAGCGCGGCGTAGCGCTCGACGATCTCGATCAGGTGCGCAAAGTTGCCGGTGGCGATGGCATCGTCCACCATCAGCGCGCTCAGATAGGTGAAGTAGGAATCCAACCCGGAGACCAACATCACCGTGCTGAGGAAGCCAAGCACCCAGACTGTATACGGTTTGAGCAAGCTGAGCAGGCGGCGAATCGTCTGCCCGTTGAAGCTGCTGTCGAATTCTTCTTCCTCAAATTCGATATGTTCAGACATAGTTCAGTTCCTCCTCCAGTTCCGCTTCCAGGCGGGTCTGCGCCAGGTAGATGCGGCGGTAGACGCCTTCTTGCGCCAGCAGTTCTTCATGGGCGCCCCGCTGCACCACGCGGCCATGTTCCAGCACCAGGATCAGGTCGGCATCCATCACACTCTGGATGCGATGGGCGATGATAAAGGTGGTGCGGCCCTCCATCAGCCGGCGCAGCGCCTGGCGGATCTCGGCCTCGGTCTCGAAGTCCACGGCCGAGGTCGAATCGTCCAGGATCAAGATGCGCGGATCCTTGAGCAGCGTGCGTGCGATGGCCACGCGCTGCTTCTGCCCGCCCGACAGCGTGATGCCCCGCTCACCCACCAGCGTGTCGTAGCCGTGGGGCAGCTTATTCAGGATCACATCGTGGATGGCCGCGGCGCGGGCGGCTTCCTCCACCTCATCGTCGGGCACTGTGCGCGTCACGCCGTAGGTGATGTT
>JAPKMV010000020.1 GCA_026645635.1 Caldilineaceae bacterium | reverse complement strand
CGCTGTGAACGACGCTGCAATCCTCACCCTGGCCCTGCCCAAAGGCCGCCTGGCCGACCAGTCGATCCGGCTGATGGCCGCGGCTGGGCTGCCGCAGCCGGCGCGCAACGCCGGGCGCAAGCTGGTGCTCGCCAGCGACGACGGCGCCATGCGCTTCATCCTGGCCAAGCCGGTAGACGTGCCCACCTATGTCGAGTACGGCGCGGCGGACGTGGGCGTCTGCGGGCTGGACACGCTGCGCGAGAGCCGGCGCTATGTCTACGAGCCGCTGCTGCTGCCCTTCGGCCACTGCCGGCTGAGCCTGGCCGCGCCAGTCACGCGGCCCGACACACCGCTGCGCTACGAGAGCCAGCCGCGCGTCGCCACCAAGTATCCGAACCTCACCGCCGACTTTTTCCGCGCACGCGGCGTCAATGCCGAGATCATCGCGCTCAACGGTTCGGTGGAACTTGGCCCGCTGGTGGGGCTGGCCGACTTGATCGTGGACCTGGTGGAGACCGGCGACACGCTGCGCGAGAACGGCCTGGCCGAAATCCGCACCATCATGCACAGCCAGGCAGTGCTGATCGTCAACCGCGCCGCCTATCATCTGAAAGCTACCGCCGTGCGCCATCTGATCGACGCCCTGCGCGCAGTGGTAGAGCTTTCAAGTTAATGGACGTTTCAATAGACCGCGGATTTGGCGGATGAGGCGGATTCTCGCGGATTTTTTTGTTTTATCCGCGCAAATCCGCCAAATCCGTCTAATCCGCGGTCTATCCCGACTCACAAAACGGAGCCAACCATGTCTGAAATCATTGAGTTCCCGCAGATAGCCGGCGTGAAGGTCGTGCGCTTGCAGAGCTTCCAGGACGACCGCGGGCGCTTTGTCGAGACCTTCCGCAAGAGCTGGTTCCCGGAGCGCACCTGGGAGCAGTTCCAGAGCAACCGCAGCGACAGCCGCGCCGGCGTGCTGCGCGGGCTGCATTATCACTTTCGCCAGATCGACTACTGGTGCCTGACCCGCGGGCGTATTCGCGTCGGGCTGGCGGACCTGCGCCGCGGCTCGCTTACCTTCGGCCAGAGTGCCACGCTCGACCTGGATGCCGACGAGCCGCGTGGCGTCTTCATCCCCAGCGGCGTGGCCCACGGCTTCTACGCGCTGACCGACGCCACCCTCACCTACATCGTGGACAACTATTACGACAACAGCGACGAGTTGGGCGTGGCCTGGGACGACCCAGACTTGGTGGTGCCGTGGGGTGTCACCGCGCCTACGCTCTCCCCGCGCGATCTCAGCAACCCGCGCCTGCGCGACATAGCAGACGACCGGATGCCATAAGTACTTGCTCATCACGAATTGCACGAATTCTGACGAATTGAAGCGAATCATTCGTGCACATTCGTCAAAATTCGTGCAATTCGTGACACAGGTTGAACAGTCGGTTTATGGTTAACCTTCAAAGGAACAGAATCATGGATACACCCATTCGTATCGGCGTCATCGGCGGCAGCGGCGTCTACCACATCGAGCATCTCACCGACATCGAGGAAGTGCGTGTGAACACGCCCTTTGGCGAACCGTCGGACGCGTATATCGTCGGCACGATTGAGGGGCAGCGGGTGGCCTTCCTGCCCCGCCACGGCCGCGGCCACCGCGTCAGCCCCAGCCGGCTCAACTACCGCGCCAATATCTTCGGCTTCAAGCTGCTGGGCGTGGAATACCTGATCGGCGTGAGCGCGTGCGGCAGCCTCCAGGAGCGCATCGCGCCCGGCCACATCGTCGTGCCGGACCAGCTTTTCGACCGCACCCACGGCCGCGCCGGCAGCTTCTTCGACGACCCCAGCGTGGGCACCGACGGCCTGGTGACCCATGTCAGCGTGGCCGACCCCTTCTGCCCCTACCTGTCGGAAATCTGCCACAAGGCGGTGGTGGAGACGGGCAACCCGGCCCACTTCGGCGGCAATTTCGTCACCATCGAAGGACCGCGCTTCAGCACGAAGGCCGAAAGCCGCGTCTTCCGCAGTTGGGGCATGGACATCATCGGCATGACCACCACGCCCGAGGCGCAGCTCGCCTGCGAGGCGGAGATGAGCTACGCGGTCATGGCCCACGTCACCGACTACGATGTCTGGCACGAGAGCGAGACGCCGGTCACGGTGGAAATGGTGATCCAGACGCTGCTGCGCAACGCGTCAGTGGCCAAGCAGGCCGTGGTCAACGCCATCCGGCTGCTGGCGAATGCGCCCGCCTCGCCCCAGGCCCACGCCATGCGCGACGCGCTGATCACCAACAAGAGCACCGTGCGCCCCGATGTGGTGGAGCGCCTGCGGCCGATCGTGGGGAAATACTTCGACGCGTGAGAGTAACAATAGACCGCGGATGACGCGGATCAGGCGGATTCACGCGGATAAGACAAATCCGCGCAAATCCGCCTAATCCGTCAAATCCGCGGTCTATCCATTTCCCCCAACCCCGCTGCAACCGTATCTTCCCAATACTTCGAATAGCGTTCCCAATTGATTGAGCGCTCAATCTGCGTGGATGCGCGCGCGATCTCGTCACGATTTCGTCATTGCTGCCTGGTATCTTTCCTCCCGTGTCACCGGGCAGGGATGGAGACAGGGCACTGCGCCCGATCTCATCCCATCGTAGTCTTACCATCGACTTGAGCGCAATGGAGAAACATCATGCACCAGTTCAACATTCATTTCCGTACCCAGTTGCACATCGCCGGCAGAATCGCGGCGGTGTTGTTCGCATTGGCCCTGATCACGGGGCTGGGCATCTGGCTCGATCTGGGCAGCGCGCAGGCGCAGTCCACCGTGTTTGCCTGTCCCACCGGGCTGGAGCAGAATGGCGCGCTCTGCTATCCCACCTGCCAGGACGGATTCTTTGGCAGTGGCCCGCTCTGTCTGAAGATCTGCCCGGACGGATTCAGCTATGACACTGGATTTTGCATCAAACCGGCGCATCTCTACGCCACTGCCAGCTACGGACGCGGCGCCGGCGTCGGCATGGTCTGCGGGCAGAACCAGGAACAGCAGGGTGGTCTCTGCTATCCGAAGTGCCGCTCCACCCATTATGGCGTTGGCCCGGTCTGCTGGCAGCGCTGCCCCGCCGGCTACGCCGACCACGGCGCCACCTGCTTCCGCCACATCTTCGACTTCTTTTTCAAGAACACCTACGGCCGCGGCGCGGGCACGCCGGTGAGCACCTGCGCCGCCGGGATGGAACGCAACGGCGCGCTCTGCTATCCCAAATGCAGCGCCGGCTATGTGGGCAACGGCCCGCTCTGCCTGCAAAAGTGCCCGGTCGGCTACGTCCTTGACTCCGGTTTCTGCAAAAAAGACGCTGTCCTCTTCATTACAGAGAGTTACGGTCGCGGCGCCGGCGAGGTGCTCAATGCCGTGCCCACCGCAATTGACGAAAAGGTGACGACCCCCCTGAATACGGCCGTGACGCTGGAATTTGCGCATGAAGACCTCAATGACGATACCGACAAGCCGGTGATTGTGGTGCAGCATCCCGCGCATGGCATGTATGCTGAGAAATCCTACACGCCGGACACAGGCTTCCAGGGCGCGGACACCATGCTCTGGAAAACGACCGATGGCAAGAATGAATCCAATGTGGCAGTGGTCACCATTCTCGTGGGCGAGGTCGGACAGAACGCCGCACCGGTGGCGCTCGACCGCACCATCGAGGTGACTGAAGACCAGCCGATTACGATCACTGTCACCTGTACCGACGCCGACAACGACGATCTCTTCTATCAGTTGGTGACCCGGCCCAGCCACGGCGCCTATGAATGATTCCACTGAAAAAACTCTACTTGGCAGTACCCAGAGTTCCCGATAACCGGCGTGCATGGTGTGGCAAGGGTCTCGGTAGGCCCAGCAATGACTTCAGAGCGCCGGACGGCGAAGTTGACGATTTTTCGAAATAGCAGGCCCACGAGTGTCTAAGCCGGGCAAACAGGCCCAAAAACGCAGTGCAAGAGCGTCGCAAGTTGGTTGTGGCCTTCCGCCCACGGTTGGGACCGCCGTTTTCTGAGCCGGGTTGGGTACGCGTGTTCAGGTAGCGGTTGATGCGGCGGACGTTGGTCAGGACAGCCGAGCCAATCATCATGCAACTGACCCGGAAGCGTCCCCGAACAGGTAATTGGTCGTCGCTGAAGGGTAGTTTGAGCGATCGAATCGTGGACTCAACCGCACTACGCAAGTTTTGATCACTGGCGCGTACCAGGTAGCAGCGTTGCCGACGACGCGCAACTGCCACGGCTTCTTGTGTGAACCTTAACAGCGGTCGCAGGTCACGTTTCCCTGGCTGGACTGGGCAAACTCTGCCGAGTAATGGACAACTGGCGCACCGCTGCGGGTCAAAGTGCACGCGTAACCGTCCCGGTTTCTGTTCTGCTTCGACGTCGACTGTCTGTCCCCCAGGACAAGTGAGTTTGGTTGGCGTACCGTCCTCAGCCGTCTGGATGGTGAAGTCAGCCAGATTCAGCCGCATGTCACTGGGCTGACCCCCACGGATGGCGCTCTGCACTTGGACAATCTCATGCTCAGCCAAGGCGGCATCCACAGCAGGGCTGTTGTAGCCGCCGTCAGTATAGAGTTCGTTGACGTCAGTGCGTTCCACCAATTCTGGCAGCGCTTTCGTCAACAGGACGCTATCGTCCGTGATGTTGGATTCGGCCTGTACATCGACCACCAACTGGAAAGGGTTGCTCGGATTGCAGGTTTCTGTGGCGTTCATCACATAGCCCTTGTAGCTATGCCCTGCTTTCTGGCGGTAGGTGGCTTCCAGATCATCCGGCGCTTGCAGGCTGCTGGCTCGCAGTTCATGGCCTTGTTTACTCCGCAACGTTGTCCCTTCGTACACAAAATGCTCATGGAATACCCGATGCAATATCTGGTAGACCGGCGTCTTTCCATACCCGGCGGCCAACTCGTCCAGCAACTTTCCCATCAGCTTGCCCATACGCTCGATGTGCGGCCCCGTTTCACCATATTTGATCCGGTAGACATATTGCCCGGATTTTCCCTGCATATAGGGAGCGAAGTCGGCGCCATAGCGTGCCTGCTCCTCCTCACTCAACAGGCGATGCACGCGTTGCACCACTTCAACCAGCAGTTGCAGGCGGCTCATCGAGCGAATGTTGCTGGCAATCTGCGCCGAGTCCATGCGCAATTTATCTGTCTTCAACCCAAAGGCGGCGATCTGCGCATCCGTTACTGACGCAAACGTCCCGTCCAGCAAGTTTTCACCGGTCTTCTGCATGTGCTCGCTTAAACGATTCCGAAAGTTGTACACCGTTCGTAGCTCAAAGGCGCCTTCCCCCAGATTGCGATAGCCCAGAGCATAGCGCACTTGCACATCGAACAGAAACGCATCGTACATATCTTCATCGCTCCAACCCTCCCCTGCCTTCAAATACTCCAATGACACCAACACGTTGATGGGGATGTTGGGGCGCGATGCCTTCTCTGAATACAACACCGCATAGGGTGCCTCGTCCATGCGACTGAAAAACTCTCGATAGAATGTGCCAGCCCAGGACTCTTCCAGCCGCCGTTGCTGTTTCTCCGGCAGCGCATCCACACTGCTTAACATTTCCATCTGAAGATGTGCGTCATTCTTGCGATACATTGAGTACTCCTGTGCTAGCCAAGTTCCTGCCTTCCAGTGTACTCATTTCCACAAAAGACGCGAGTTTTGCCTACCTTTTTTCAGTGGAGTCATGCATACGATCTTTGCGCCTTTGCGTCTTGGCGTGAGCTGTCTTTCAGAATCCCAGACTACTCAAAAATCCACGGATCGTTGGCGCGCGACCACGCCGTCAGGCTGTCGCCGAACCAGAGCGCGATCTCTGTGGCGGCCGTCTCTGGGCCGTCGCTGGCATGCACCAGGTTGCGCCCGATCTCGATGGCAAAGTCGGCGCGGATGGTGCCCGGCGCAGCTTCGTGTGGCCGCGTTGCGCCCACTGTCTGGCGCACCGCCTGGATGGCATTGGTGCCCTCCACCACCATCGCCACGACCGGCGCACTGGTGATGTACTGGATCAGACCGGCGTAGAAGGGCTTGCCCTGGTGCACTGCGTAGTGCTGGCTGGCCAGTTCCTGGCTCACCTGCAACATGCGCATCCCGACAAGTTTGAGGCCGCGGCGCTCGAAGCGGCTGATGATCTCGCCGATCAGCCCCCGCTGCACGCCGTCGGGCTTGACCATGATAAATGTACGTTCCATTTGGTTTACCTCCGAAAAATCTGAGCGAAATTTGAGTAGATTTCATTATTAGGGCTTGCGCTGGCTGAGCCTGTCGAAGCCCGCTTCGACAAGCTCAGCCAGCGCGCGACCTGATCAACACAGAATGATGCGATTCTATCACGTCCCCAGCAACTCGGCTTCTTTTGCCGAAATCTGGATCGTCGCCGGCTGGCGCTCGACCGCCAGGCGAAAGCGCGTGGCCAGATACTCGCCGTCCGCGTCCATTGACGCCAGGGGGCTGCGCGCCAGCGTCTGGTCGTTGACGTCGCCCAACGCCGCCAGCACGGCCCAGGCGATGAGCAGATGGGGGTGACGCCGGCTCAACGTGCGCGCCAGCCGATAGGCATCCTGGCGCATTCCCCCCTGCCAGAGCGCCAGCAGCCAGTTCATCTGAAAATCGATGCGGCGGTCGTCGGCCTGCACCAGCGCACGATAGGCGCCGGCGGCATGGGGCCAGCGTTCGCCGCGGAGATAGAGGGCGCCGAGGCAGGCGCTGTCGAGGACGAGCGCATCGCCCTGTGGCGTCAGGCTGGCGCCGCTCAACCCGCTGCGAATCTCTGGATTGTAGGGATCCCCCTCGAAGGCGCGCTTCCACATCGCCCAGGCCGCACTGCGCAGCCCTTTGTGGCCGACGGCCTGCGCCAGCGAGCGCCAGGCCAGCGCATTGCCGGGGTCGGCCTGGAGCAGCCGCCGCGCCCAGTCTTCGCCCTCCGGCCACTGCTTGAGCGTCCACGCCATCTGCAGCAGACGCTGATAGGTGGGCAGATGGCGCGGCAGACGCAGCAGGATCGCCTTGGCGAGGGCGGCGGCGCTGTCGTAATCGCCCACCGCCGCGCGCGCATCGATGGCCTGGCCGAGGCGCGCCAGCTCCACCGTTACGCTGTCAGATGCCGAACTCATCGCCCCAATCCAGCCATTTGTTGGGGAGGGAATAGAAGGTGCTGTCGCGCACGCTGTGCAGCGAGCGAATGCTGCTCAGCAGGCTGCTGGTGTTGCGCTCCTGGCTCGGCGCCGGGCCGAAGGGGTCGCTGGGGCCGGCCGCGTCACCGCGCAGCGTGCGCAGCGTGCTCAGCACGGAATGGGACAGCACATCGAGGTGATAGCCGCCTTCCAGCACGCAAACCAGCCGCCCACCGCAGAGTTGGTCGGCCAGTTCCAACAACTGCTCCACCAGCGCCATGTAGCCGGTGATGCTCAGCCCCATACTCGCCAGCGGGTCCATCCAGTGTGCGTCGAAGCCGGCGGAAAGCAAGATCAGCTCCGGTTTGAAGCGTCGCGCCACGGGCGCCAGGATGCGCTGAAAGGCTTCCAGATAGCCGGCGTCGCCGACATGGGAGGGGAAGGGAACGTTGACGGTCGCGCCATAGGCGGCTGACCCTCCCATCTCCGCGGCCGCGCCGGTGCCGGGATAGTAGGGAAACTGGTGGGCGCTGAAAAAGAGTACGTCGGGGTCGTCATAGAAAATATCCTGCGTGCCGTTGCCGTGGTGCACGTCGAAGTCGATGATCAGCACGCGCTGCACGCCGTGCTGACGCTGCGCCCACCGCGCGGCAATGGCGACATTGGCAAAGATGCAAAAGCCCATGCCGTTGTGCACCAGGGCATGATGGCCGGGCGGACGCACCAGCGCAAAGCCGTTCTGCGCCTGCTTCCACATCACCGCGTCCACCAGGTTGAGCAGGCCACCGGTGGAGCGCAGCGCCGCCTCGTAGCTGTCTGTGTTGACGTAGGTGTCCGGGTCGAGGTGCCCACCACCCGCCGCGGCGACGCGCTGCACGCGCTCCAGGTACTGCGGGCGGTGCACCATCACGATCGATTCGTGGGGTGCGGGCGTGCTGGGCACGGTGACAAGCCGGTCGAGGATGCCGTCCTCGCGCAGCAGCGTCATCGTCGATTGCAGGCGGCGATAGTTCTCTGGATGGCCGTCCAACGTGTGCCGCAGGTTGAACGGATCGTAGACAATAGCAGTCCGTCGCATGATGGGGAGCTGGTCAACTGTGAAATATGGGCCGAAAGCGTTCTTTCTGCGCAGTATCCCCCGAATGGGAAGGCGGCGTCAACTCAAAGTAGGGGTTGAAATCGAATTCGCCGGCGCCGTGAAGCTGGATGCGCTGCCAGAGGCGCACAGGGAGCGCACTTGTCACCGGCTGGGTGGCGTGAAGCGTCGCGCCATCCCACAGCAGGCTGAGCCGCTTGCCGTCGGTCAGCCCCAGGCCGAGGAGCGCCCACCAGCGCCAACTCGCGGGCCACGTCGGCGCGACGACGAGCGTGTCGCCGCGGCGAATGCCGCAGCCGCGAAAAACGGCGTCGCCGGCCAGTTGAGCGGCGGCCAGCTCGTCGTCGAAGCGCCAGAGTTGTGTTGCGCTGCCGGCCTGCCAGCCGCAGCGTTCCGACCACCCGGCGAAGGCAAACGGCTCCGGCGCGCCGGCGTCAGGCGGTACAGCCATCTGGGTCAGTTCGCTGCGCCAGCGCTCCGTGTTGACCGCGTCACCCAGCGCCGCGGCCAGAGCAACGGCATGGCCCAGCCCCTCTGCAATGGTGGATCGGGCAGCAGCCGCCACGGCCGGCGCCTCCCACCGCAGCCGCAGCAGCGCCTCCGCGCAGGCGGCCAGCGTCAGGCCATGTTCCGCCAGCCAGGCCGCGTCGCCGTGATGCTGAAAGTGGCGGTGCAGCGCGGTCAGATAGCCGGTGTTGCCCGCAGCCAGTTCCTTCTCCGGCGGGGGCGTCTGTGCGGCTTTCGGGTGGAGCGAGAGCAGCGCCGGCAAGCGGCCCTCACCCTGTTCTGCCGCGCGGCGCAGATGCGCCAGCAGGTTGCGGCTGACAATCGGGTCGATGGCGTCCCACGCGGCGACGAGAGGGGCTACGTGCTGCGTGCGTCGTGTGGTGGGCGCCCAACCGGTGCGCAAGTGCTGCACCCCGCGCACGGCGACGAGGCGCGCCGCATCGACCGCGGCGTTGAAGTGGGTGTCGGGCGTCCACAGGCGGCCACTGCGCAGCAGCCCGGCCCATTGGTTGCTGCCTGCATCGAAAAGCTGTTCCACGTCGCGCAGGGCGAGAAAGCCGTTCCAGGCCACTTGCTCGCCCACGTCGCTCAGAGTGAGCAGGAGCGGCACTTCGACGATGCCGTTGACGAGCACATGGTAGACCAGCCGCGCACGCTGCGGGTCGGCGAGATCGACCTCGTCGGGGCGGCCGTGGGGGTCGCCAAAGACGCGCGTGCTCTCGGCGTTGCTCTGGCTGTAGATGCCGCGCTCCGGCCCCGGGTTGCGCTGGGCGACGAGCAGCCCGTCCACCATGCGTTGGGTCAGTGCCTCGCCCCAGTCGATGGCCACCTCCAGCCGCAGTAGGCGGTCACCTTCCGCCTGGCATTCGAGCAGCCAGAGGAGCGCGCGGTCGTCGGGGCTTTTCCAGGGGACGATGACTCGTTTGGTGACGATCATCCCCTCGGCGCCGGCGATGGTCTCTTGGTGGCCGGGGAAACAGCGCGTGACCAGCGGCGTCAGCACGCCATCCTGCCAGTCGCTGATGGTCAACCGGATGCTGCGGGCGTAGACTGCACCGGCCCACGGCCAGGTGACATCGTAGACGTCGGTGGCGGCGTCCACAGCGCAGAGGAGTTCCTGGTTGGCGAGGCGGTTGATCGGCCCGGCGGGCAGCAGGTCGCAGTCGATGCTCTGCGGCAGGTCAAGGATGGGGCTGGGTGTGGTCATGGGTTGGTTCCTGGCGGATATGGCGTGTCTCTAGGGGGTGGGCGTGGCTGCCTGCCCGCTGCAGATACGTATTCCTGCCTGCGCGGGGCCGCTGGCTGGGTTCTTCTCCAGCGCCTTGCGCAACCACGGTTCGGCCAGGTTGCACTCGCGCGGCTCTTTGTAGATGTGCGCGAGACCGGCAGTGTAGAGATGCTCCTCGCGGGCGCTGTCGCCGATGATGGCGATGCCGCGCTCCAGGTTGGTGGCGGCGTCCTCGTAGTTGCGCCGGCTGTAGAGCGCCATGCCCAGGTGCACCAGGGCCGGGCCATGGTCGGGATCCATCTCCAGCGCCTGCCGCAGGACGCGCACTGCCTGCAAGTGATCGCCGGCGTTGTAGAGACCTTCGCCCAACGCGTCGAGGGTGGCGGGCGTCCTGTTCGCCTCCACTGCGTTGCGATAGGCGACGAGGGCGTTGCTGAAGTCGGCCAGGCCGACGCGATAGATGCGCGCCTTTTCCATGAAGAGGTCGGACCGCTGCGGCTCGATGGCGAGGGCGCGGTCGAGCGTGGCCAGGGCAGTCTCATACTGGCCGAGGCGTTCGAGCAGGTAGGCTTCGTTGCGCAGCGCCAGCACGTTTTGCGGGTCGAGTTCCAAGGCCCGGTCGATGTACTCGCGGGCGATGGCGGTGTTGCCGACATCGGTGTAGATCTCGGCCAGGATCGCCAGCGCATCGACATTGTTGGGGTCGATCTCGTAGGCGTCGAGGCCGTAATTCAGCGCGTCCTCGTAATTGCCGAGCCAATCTTCGGCGCGGGCCAGCGCGGCGACCGCATCGGCGTTCTGCGGGGCGATGGCCACAGCCTGGCTGGCCACAGCATGGGCCGCGGGAATGTCCTGGTTGATCATGTGCAGCCGCGCCATGATGATCAGCGGCTCCGGGTTCTCCGGCTGGAGGCGGCTCACCTGGGTGTAGGCGGCGATGGCTGCGCCGTAGTCGCCGCGCGAAAGGGAAGCCTGGGCATCGGCCAGAAAGGTGACGACGCTGAGCGTCGGTGTGGGCGTGGGCAGCGCCTGGCGCTGCACCAGCCAGTTGGGTTGGGTTTCGTAGAGCACCACGGCGACGACGAAGAGGATCAACAGCGGCCACAGCTTGCCCAGCCAGCCGCCGCGTCGCCGCGGGCGGTAATCGCGGTCGAGTTGCATGGAGGGGAGTATACCACAAAAGACGACAGCGGATGCGGAAAAGAGCGGATACTGCGTCCATATGGGGATGGTTCTGCGGTATCCGCTGTTTTCTCCACCCGTTGTCGTGTTCGCCCCCAACCGCGCAGTAGACCCTGTCCCGCGAGCTTTCTTGCACCATTCGCCGACGCGTGATATAAAGTCAGCAGCAAGGAATATCTGCCCCCGTAGCTCAGTGGATAGAGCACTGGCCTCCGGAGCCAGGTGCGTGAGTTCGAGTCTCACCGGGGGTACCTTCCCTCGTTGTTGTATAGGCAGATATTCCAGCGCTTCTCGTTTCAGCCAACTGATCATCCATCACCCCGGTCACCTATGCCGCAGATCGTTATCGAAAACCCGGTTCTCAACTCACCGTTTGCGGAGCCGCAGCGTCATTTCAAGTTCAATGACGAAGGCATCACCGACGAGATCGTCGCCGGGCGGCGGCGCAGTTCCTACTTCGTGCCGATTGCCCGCCCGCGCAAGAAGGGCGCCCAACCCAGCCTCTACGGCGACTGGACGCAGGATCGCCTCGAAGAGACGAAACTCGTCAACGACATCCGCCAGAGTGTGGCGCGCTGGCGCCAGGGTGGCTACGTGGACATCACCACGACCTCGCGGCGGCTGCTCGACTACTGGACCGACCCGGAGCGGGACAAGAAATTCTTCTTCTGCCAGATCGAGGCGCTGGAGACGGCCATCTACCTGGCCGAGGTGGCGCGCAAATACGACCCGTGGATCGAGAACACGCTGCGGGTGGCCAACGAGGGCGCCAATCCCGGCCTCTTCCGCATTGCCTTCAAGATGGCGACGGGCGCCGGCAAGACGGTGGTCATGGCAATGCTCATTGCCTGGCAGGCGCTGAACAAGCTCGCCAACCCCAAGGACGCCCGCTTCGCCGACGCCTTTCTGATCGTGGCGCCGGGCATCACCATCCGCGACCGGCTGCGCGTGCTGCTGCCCACCGACCCGAACAACTACTACCGGCAGCGCGACATCGTGCCCAGTTATCTGCTGGCGGAGTTGGGCAAGGCCAAGCTGGTCGTCACCAATTTCCACGGCTTCCAACTGCGCGAGACGGTGCAGGCCGCGCGCCTCACCAAGTCGATTCTGGGACAGGGCGCGGCCGGCGCGTTTACGGAGACGCCCGACCAGATGGTGCGGCGGGTGCTGCGCGAACTGGGCAACAAGAAGAATATCGTCGTGCTGAACGACGAGGCGCACCACTGCTATGCCCGCCGCCCCGCCGCGGAGAACGACGGCGACCGGGAGCGGCTCAAGGGTGACGAACGCAAGGCAGCCGAGCAGCGCGACGAGGAAGCGCGCATCTGGCTCAACGGGCTGCTGGCGGTGAAGCACAAGCTCGGCATCCGCGCCATCTACGATCTGTCGGCGACGCCCTTCTTTTTGCGCGGCTCCGGCTATCAGGAAGGGACGCTCTTCCCGTGGGTGGTCTCCGACTTCTCGCTGATCGATGCCATCGAAGCGGGGCTGGTCAAGGTGCCGCGCGTCCCGGTGGCGGACGATGCAGGCACGGGCGAATCGCCCACCTACCGCGATCTGTGGCTGCGGGTGCGCGACGAACTGCCCAGGAAGGGGCGCGGCACGGACGCCGTGAGCGGCGAGCCGAAGCTGCCCCTGGCGCTGCAAGGTGCGCTTCACACACTTTACGGCAATTATGAGCACTATTACCGGCGCTGGGAGCAGGATGCCGACGCCCAGGCGCGCGGCGCAATGCCGCCCGTCTTTATCGTCGTGGCCAGCAACACCAACGTGTCGAAGCTGATCTACGACTACATCGCCGGGTGGGAGAAGGAGATCGGCGGGCGCGGCGTGGCGCAGGCCGGTGCGCTGCCCATCTTCCGCAACGACGACGGCCACGGCGGCTGGCTGGATCGCCCCAACACGATCCTGGTGGACAGCGAACAGTTGGAATCCGGCCAGGGCATGAGCGACGAGTTCAAGCAGGTGGCGGCGCGGGAACTGGCAGAGTTCAAGGCGGAGTATCGGCAGCGCTTCCCCGGCCGCGACGCCGACAAGCTCACCGACGAAGATCTGCTGCGCGAGGTGATGAACACCGTGGGCAAGCCCGGCAAGCTGGGCGAGCATGTCAAGTGCGTAGTCTCGGTCTCTATGCTCACCGAGGGCTGGGATGCGAACACGGTGACGCACGTGCTGGGCGTGCGCGCCTTTGGCACGCAGTTGCTCTCCGAGCAGGTGATCGGCCGCGCGCTGCGGCGCATCAGCTATCAGGTGGACGAGAGCGGCAAGTTTCCCGCGGAGTACGCCGAGGTCTTTGGTGTGCCCTTTTCCTTTGTGCCGGTGGCCGGGTCGCAGGGCGGCGCGGCCAAACCCGCGGACGCACCGACCCGCGTCCGCGCGCTGGATGATCGCCAGGAATGCGCGATCACCTTCCCACGCCTCCAGGGCTATCGCTACGAGCTGCCCGCAGAGCGGCTGGCCGTGCACTTCACCGCGGACGCGCGGCTGACGCTCTCGACCAGAGACTTGCCCACCCGCGTGGAGAACGCGCCCATCGTGGGCGAGAGCGCCACGCTGACGCTGGACGATCTGAAGCAGCGGCGCCCGGCGGAGGTGGCCTTTCGGCTGGCTGACCTGCTGCTGCGCAAGTATTTCCGCGATGAAGAGGGCGGCGACCGTCCCTGGCTCTTCCCGCAGTTGCTGGGCTGCTGCAAGCGCTGGCTGGCTGAGTGTCTGACGCTCAAGGATGGCACGTTTCCGCAGATGCTGCTGTTCAGCGAACCGGCCAACGACGCCGTGGATCGCATTTACCGGGCCATTGTGCAGGCCACACCGGGCACACCCCGGCTCAAGCCGATTCTCTACCCGTATGATCCAACAGGCTCGACGGTGTATGTTGACTTCGACACGACGCGCAGCGTCTACCAGACCCATTTCCAGAAGTGTCACATCAACTATGTGACGCTGGACAGCGACTGGGAGGCGGTGCTGGCCGAGCGCATCGAGCACATGCCGGAGGTGGTGCGCTACGTGAAGAACCAGGGGCTGGGCTTCACGATTCCGTATACGCTCAACGGCGTGCAGCATCAATATACGCCCGACTACATCCTGTGCATCGACGACGGCCACGGCCAAGACGACCTGCTCAACCTGGTGATCGAAGTCACCGGTGAGAAGAAGAAGGACAAAGAGGCGAAGGTCAGCACCGCGCAGACGCTCTGGACGCCGGCCGTCAACAATCACGGCGGCTTCGGGCGCTGGGCCTTCCTGGAGATCACCGATCCGTGGGACGCAGTGAACACCATCCGCGCCAGTTTACAATCTGCGAAATCTGCGGAGAATGAAAAGCAACAGCAATCCGCAGATGACGCAGATTCACGCAGATAGGGATGCCTTTGTTTTTCATCTGCGGAAATCTGCGTAATCTGCGGATGAGTAAACAGCAACAGCAATCCGCAGATGGCGCAGATGGCCGCAGATAGGGATGCCTTTGCTTTTCATCTGCGTGAATCTGCGTCATCTGCGGATGAAGAACAGCAACGGCAATCCGCAGATAGCGCAGATGACCGCAGATAGGGATGTCTTTGCTTTTTCATCTGCGTCATCTGCGGATGAAGAACAGCAATCCGCAGATGAAAAGTTTGGTTGTAGCGTTTGATTTCGGCGATGAAGATAGCTTTTCCCCTGGAGGCAATGATGCAAGACGAGAATGGAACGACTGAGACGAAGATGCCACAATCGGCAATGGCATCCCGCGATCCACAGACCTACGCGATCATCGGCGCGGCGATGGAGGTGCACGCCACACTGGGGCGCGGCTTCCTGGAGGCTGTGTATCATTCGGCGCTGGAACTTGAGCTAAGACTACGCGGCATTCCGTGTCAATGCGAAGTCGATCTGCCGGTGGAGTACAAGGGAACATTGCTCAATTGCAGCTATCGTGCTGATCTCATCTGCTATGGAGAGATCATC
>JAPKMV010000209.1 GCA_026645635.1 Caldilineaceae bacterium | reverse complement strand
GCTGAATCTGTTGGGGCAGCATGGGTTTGCCGAGTTGAACTACCGCGGTTATACCTTTGGCAAGGCGCTGACGACTTGAGTAGTCTTTATCGGAGATAAGGAATCTCACGCCAAGACGCCAAGAGAAAACATCTTTGCGACTTTGCGTCTTGGCGTGACATAAAACTATTGCCGATAAAGTCTAGTGGATGACGGCGCGGGAGAAGGACGCAACACAGTGACGCATGTTCTGTTCGTGACGGGCGAGTATCCGCCGATGCCGGGCGGCGTGGGCGCCTATACGCGTGAGCTGGCCAAAGCCCTCCACGCCCAAGGCGCGCGCGTGACGGTGCTCACCAGCCAACGCGCTGCCGACCACAACTACCTGCGCGATGGGACGACCCTGCGCGTGCTGCCCGTGATCCCCAAATGGGATTGGGGCATCTGGCGCACGGTCGGCCAACTCGCCGCGGAAATGGCCGTCGACTGGCTGCACGTGCAGTACCAGACCGCCGCCTATGGCATGCACCCCGCGATCAACCTGGCGCCGCGCCGGTGGGGCAGCCAGGGGCTGCATGTCGCCTGGACTTACCACGATCTGCTCGTGCCCTATCTTTTCCCCAAGGCAGGCCAGCGGCTGCGTCGCTGGGTCACCGAAGCGCCGGGGCGCCATGCGCCGGTGACCATCGTCACCAATGAGGGCGACCGCCAACGTCTTGCAGACCACGGCATCCGCGCAACCAGCATTCCCATCGGCAGCAATGTGGCGGGCTGCGTGCTTGCGCCGGCGACGCGTGCGGCCATACGTGCGGCCTACGGCTATTCCGAAGACGAGCTGGTCGTGGCCTATTTTGGTTTTCTCAACCGCAGCAAAGGTGGGTTGGCCCTGGTGCAGACACTCCAGCAACTTGTCCAGGCCGGCGTCAACGCTCATCTGCTTATGATCGGCGAACAGATCGGCGCCAGCGACGCCACCAACGACGCGTATCTGCACGAGGTGGAGCGGCTGATTCAGCGGCTGAAACTGGCGGCGCGGGTGCGCTGGACCGGCAATCTGCCCGACGCCGAGGTGAGCCGCACGCTCAATGCCGCCGACGTTCTCCTGATGCCCTATCTCGACGGAGCCAGCCTGCGCCGCGGCACGTTGATGGCGGGACTCGCCAATGGCTGCGCCATCGTGACCACCTGGCCGCAGGACCCACTGCCCGAATTGGTGCACGAGCGCGATCTGCTCTACACCGCGGTGGACGACGCGACGGCGATGGCTGCCGCCGTCATCCGCCTCATGCGCAATGCGCCGCTGCGCGCCACGCTCCAGGCCAACGCGCGCCGTGTCAGCCAGCAGTTCGGCTGGGCGGAGATCGCCCGGCGCCATCTGGAACTGTACACCGGAGCAGCGCCGTGACGGCGCCAGACACGCCAACGCCTGGCCGCCGTCCGCGCTGGCTCCTGGGCGCCCTGGTCGCCGGCTACCTGCTGCTGACCGCCGCCTACGCTGCGGCGACGCCGGTCTTCGAAGGCTTCGACGGGCTGGCGCACTACGCGGCGGCCACTTTCTACCGCACCGAGCGCCGCCTGCCCGAACTCACGCCGGCGACCGTCCGTGACTCCTACGAACTGATTACCCAGCCGCCGCTCTATCACCTGGTGGCCGGGCTGGCAGCCACGGGCTGGCCGGTCGAGCCGGCGCGGCAGCTTGCCCAGGCGAGCGTCAATCCCTACTTCGACCAATCGCTGAGCTATCGGCAGACAGTGATTCTGCCCGACACGCCGGCGGCGGCGCTGGCGCCCGCGTGGATTGCCCGCTTTGTGTCGATGCTCGGCGGGCTGGTGGCGTTGCTCTGCACCTGGTGGCTGGCGCGTATCTTCTTCCCGCAGCAGGTGTGGCTGGCTGCCGCTGCCGCTGCTGTCGCCGCCTTCAACCCGCAGTTTCTCTACACGGCGGTCAGCATGACGAATGACGCATGGGCCGCGGGTGGCGCAGCGTTAGCGCTGGCTGCGGCTGCCTATGCGGCACTGCGCGCGGATACGCCCCGCGGCTGGCTCTGGGTGGGGCTGGCGCTGGGGCTGGCTGCCCTGACCAAGTACAGCACTTTGCTGGTCGCTGCACCGGTGGGGCTGCTCTGGCTCAGCTATTGGCGGCGCTGCGGCTGGCGGACGGCGTGCGCCGGCGCGCTCTGGGCGAGCGGCGGCTTTCTGGCCCTGGCCGGCTGGTGGTTCGTGCGCAATCTGCTGCTGTATGGCGAGATCGTGCCCTTTGATCGCATGGCCGAAGTTCTGCCCACCATGCGCCGGGCGCTGCCCTACGACCTGCCCACCACGCTGAGCTATGCGCCCTGGCTGGCAGCCTCCTTCTGGGGTGTCTTCGTGGCGGTGATCGCGCCCGGCTGGTACTTGGACCTGACGCGCTGGTTCATGCTCCTCGGCTTCGGCGGTTTGCTCCCTGCGCTGCGGCTGCTGCGCACCGGACGTGTTGCGCCCGGTCTGCCGCTTGTCTATCTTGTGCTGCTGCCCTGGCTGGCTATCGTCGCCGCGAGCGTGCTCTACTGGACGAGCACGGTGGATTACGGGGAGCAAGGGCGGCTGGCGCATATCGGCGCGTCGGCTTTTGGCGTGACGATGGCCGTCGGCTGGGCTGGCTGGGCGCCGCGGCGGTGGCAGACTGCGCTGCATGGGCTGCTGGTTGTCTTTATGCTGGCGCTGGCCGTAACGGGCTTCGGCGTGCTGAATCAGGCCTTTACGCTGCCAACCGCCCTGCCACAGCCCTTTGTCCCAGAGCGGCCCCTCGCCGCGCAGGTTGCCGGCGGGATGCGCATCGTCGGCGTTGCCTTCCCCGCGGGTGCGGCGCTGGCGCCCGGCGACACGCTGCCGGTGACGATCTACTTCACAACCGATGCGCCGATTCAGGACGACTTCACGTTCTTCCTGCACCTGGCCGACGCGCAGGACGAGCTGCTCTATCAGTTCGACGGTGTCGCCGGGAGCGGCGGCCATCCCACGCGCCAGTGGCAGCCGGGAGAGGTCTTTGCCGACCAGTACACGCTTACGGTTCCGCCCGCAAGCGCGCCGGGGCTGGCCACGCTTTCCGCCGGCTTCTACCCGCGGCGGGATGTCGGCGCTCGGCAGCCGGTCTTTACGCCGGACGGCCAGCCGCTGGGCGACCGGCTGATCCTGGCGCCGGTGCGCATCGTCGCGGCGCCGCCCACTGAAACTGACCCGACCGGCCCGCCAGTGGCGACATGGGCCAACGGCATCCAGCTCGACGCCGCGACAATCGAGTACGATGCAGCCGGCGCGCCCGTACAGGCGACGCTGGCATGGCGCGCCGGCGCTACGCTCAGCATGGATTACACCGTTTTCGTGCAGGTGCTGGACGATGAGAACCACATCCTGGCGCAGGCGGATTTTCAGCCGCAGCAGGGGCAAGCGCCCACCTCCACCTGGCGCGCCGGCGACACGATCCGCGACACGGTGACGTGGTCGGATGATGTCGCCGGCTGGGCGCGCATCATCGTGGGGCTGTACGACGCGCAGGGGCAGCGGCTGGCCGTGCGTACGCCGTCCACCCTGCCGGATGCAGTGGAGATTGCCGCGCGGTAGAAACCGTGCCACCAACCGACTGACCCTCGTCACCATCACTGTAACCGACTTCAGCGGATTCGAAGATCTCCGGGTTGTGAACTGGCAGCAGAATCGCGAATAGCCGCTGTTCGCTGCCGCGTTGCCTCATCCCTTTTGCTCTAAAGTCATGGACGATAGAAAACAAGAGTTTTTGAGTAATGCTCCGCACTGGGAAGCGACAGATGCTCATCCGCAGATTGCGCAGATTTTCGCAGATGGCAGACGTCAAATCTGCGTAATCTGCGTAATCTGCGGATTGTGTTTGCGTCGTTGCAAAAACTACTGTTTTCTAAGGTGCCTGAGTTTAGCAGCCTGGGCCACGGCGCGAATTTCGATGGTCGCTCCATCCAGCGTGATCGGTTCGGCGCTGGCATTGGTCAAAATGAGGGCGTGATCGATGTTGTTCCAGCATCGCGCGAATCTGGTCGTTCGACCATCTCGCTTGCCAGGAGTTTTCATTTATAGTGAAATCATTGCGCCGAAAGTTTTCACCGCCAATGAAAACTTTCGGGATGGGGCAGAGAGAAGGCGAGCAGCTTGCCAATCGATTGGGTCACGAATCAACACGAATTTGTACGAATGAGTTGTGGCAATTCGTCAGAATTCGTGCAATTCGTGACCAAAGTTCTTGTGTCATCATCCGTGTTCTATCTGGGCGACGCCTCACGCAATCCGATACCGCAATGCCCGCCCCGCCAGCAGCGCCAGGATGTTGTCGTAGTCCTGCGTGCGCCCGTGCCCGCCGGCAGTGAAGCCGCCGGTGGCGATGCGCGGCACGAGGACCAGGTTGATCTCTAAGATTTGCTGTCCATCTACTCCTCGGATGCCCTTTGGGGAAGACCAGCAATGCTGCTGAGCGCAGAGACAAGAGATGCTCTCTCGTGATCGGTCATTGCCGTAGTCAAGGTTGCTGATATTAGTGTAACGATTTGTCTTCTTTGTTCTGATTCTGCCCGGTATCTAGAAATGGTTGACCAGTAGCGCATAATTAGTATTACGAGCACCAGTAACAAAACGAAAGCACCAATGCTAACTGTCCAAATAAACATCAGCCACTGATTGGCCATTTTCTGAGCATCATCGCGTGATTGGCGCATGGCTTCGTATTCGGTCTCAATTTGCATTGCCTGCCCAATTTCCTGTTGAGTTAAGTTAGTTGCCTCGTAAAACTCTTTCTCTGCTTGCTGTAATTTGGCCTCTCGGTCTATCAGCAGTTGCTCAGATGCGGTAACGTTTTGTTCGCGGCGGTCCAGTTCTTTGGAGCGTGTTTCAAGCGCACGTCGTTCTTCCTCAACGGTGCGGCCACTAGCAATATCTGCTTGTAGTCTGGCGTTTACTTCCTTGAGGTCTGTTATCTCGTCTCTGGCCACTGCAAGCGCTGCTGACAACTGCTCATTCTGCTGTTTAAGTTCAGCCGCAGTCATGGTATCTGCACCCAGGAATCGACCTGTTACCAGTCCAATCGCAGCAACCAAAATCACTATGATCGCAACTGCGCCTGCGACACCAATAATAACCTTAACCATGTCATCACCCATGTTCCAGTTGGCGCCACAGTTCGTCATGCTCGATGCCGCCGCCTGTCTGAATGCGTTTTTCTGCCGCATCCAGCAGCGCGCGGATATTCTTCGAGTAGGCAAACACCAGCCGCTCGATTTCGTCTTCGTCACTCACACCAACTAATACGGCGACTGGTTTTCCATTCTTGGTGACAATCACAGGACTGTCTTCTGACGCCTTCACAAAGGCGCTAAACTGTGCCTTCACCTCGGCGACTGGTGCGATCTTCATAGCTTATACTCCTCACCACCTACGTAAAGCCGGTTGCGAACCTTCATGCCTATTGCAAGAATGTAGACTTCTTGCGTGTCATCATGAACCCGGTAGAAAACACGGAATCGATTTTGCGGCCCGAATCTCAACTCCCAGCGTGCATCGGGCGTTGGCGGTCGCGACAGCGGCTTGCGGTTTTGCGTCTCAACAGCAGGCTCAAAATGCAGTAGTTCCTCAATCATGGTGCGAATGAGTGAATGATACTTTCGTTCAATTGCGCGCAATTGTGCTGGGACTTCGGTATCGTACACGAGACGATAGGCAGCACTTGATACCATGATGTACCTAATTATAGTCAGAATTCGCCAGCTTGCAAGCACCTATGTGCCCAGCCTGCAACTGTCCCATCAAGCAATTCGATACCGCAACGCCCGCCCCGCCAAGAGCGCCAGGATATTGTCGTAGTCTTGCGTGCGGCCCTGACTGCCGGCGGTGACGCCGCCCGCCGCCGTGTGCGGCGTGAGAATCAGGTTGAGCGCCGGGTCTTGCACGGCATCCACCAGCGGATCGCCGGCGCGCAGCGGCTCGTAGGTATAGGTGTCGAGCGCGGCGCCGGCCAGATGACCGCTGCGCAGCGCGGCGAGCATGGCGGCCTCATCGACGGTCGCGCCGGAGCCGCAGTGCACGAAGATGCTGCCCGGTTTCATCTGCGCAAAATACGCGACGTCGATCGGCTCTTTCGGCCCCTGGTAGGGCAGCAGCGAACAGACGATGTCGCTGCGCGCGGCGATGGCGTCGGGCGTGGCATACGCCAGGCCCAGTTCCGCCTCGACGTGCTCCGGCAGGCGGGTGCGCTTGTGGTAGAGCACGGTGCAGTGAAAGCCGCGCAGTTGCTCCACCAGCTCCAGCCCGATCTCGCCGAAGCCGAGGATGCCCACGGTGGCGCCGGTCAGCCGGCCGATGCCACCGCGTCGCGACCAGTTGTA
>JAPKMV010000208.1 GCA_026645635.1 Caldilineaceae bacterium | reverse complement strand
GGAGACAGCCAAGGCCGGCAAGGATTGGCCCGCTGCGCAGTGGCTTGACCTGCTCGACCAACTCTACACCGGCGACCTCTTCGAGCAGCGCAGCCTGGCCGGTATGCTCCTCGCCGTGCTGCATCCGCTGCGCCATCGACTGGAACTGGCGCGGCTGCGCACCTGGCTGGCCGGGCAAGTCGGCTGGGCGGAAGTGGACACCACCTGTCAGTCAGCGTGGACCGCCAAAGAGGTGCTTGCGCGCTGGGACGAGTGGGAGCCGTTCCTGGACGAACTCAGCCAGGCGGACAACATCAGCCTGCGCCGCGCAAGCCTGGTGCTGCTGGTGTCACCCCTGCGCCGGAGCGCGGATGCCCGCCTCACGCAGCGGGCGCTGGCCAACGTGCAGCGCGCACAGCACGAACGCGACCGCATGATCACCAAAGCCGTCTCCTGGGTGCTGCGCAGCATGAGCGCGGAACAGCCCGCCACGGTGCGCGCTTATCTTGAGGAAAATGGCGGGGCGCTGCCGGCAGCGGTCGTGCGCGAGGTGCGCAAGAAATTGGAGACCGGGCGCAAGCACGGTTAATGGACAACACAACGTCTGACGAGAAGCCATTCTTATGTCTACACTTACCCTGCTTGGCCTGGGGCCGGGCGACCTGGACAGCCTGATCCTGGCAGCGTGGCGCACATTGACCACCTGTCGCCACCTGATCCTGCGCACCGCGCGCCATCCCTGCGTGGCCGCGCTGCGCGACCATCTGCCGGCGGACTGCGTCGTCGTCACCTGTGATGACCTTTACGAACAGCACGCAGCATTTGCCGATGTGTATGCCGCGGTGGTGGCGCGGGTGCTGGAGGCTGCGGCCACTGGCGATGTGGTCTACGCCGTGCCCGGCCACCCGCACGTCGGCGAAGCGACCACGCCCCAACTGCTTGCCCAGGCCGCGGCGCAGGGGATCACCGTGCAAACGGTGGACGGGCTGAGCTTTGTCGAGCCGGCCTTCGCCGCAGTAGGCGTCGACCTCATGGACGGCGCCCAGGTGCTCGACGCCATGCTGCTGGCGCGCCAGCACTATCCGCAGATCGACCCCTGCCTGCCGCTGCTGCTAGCCCAGGTCTACGCCCGCTGGCTGGCGTCGGACGTGAAGCTGACGCTGCTGGCGGCCTACCCGGCGGAACATCCGGTCACGTTGGTGCACGCGGCCGGCACAGCGCAGCAACGCACCGTCTCCCTTCCTCTGGCCGAACTGGATCACCGTGACGATTTCGACCATCTCACCAGCCTCTACGCACCGCCGCTGCCCCAGTACAGCAGCTACAGCGCGCTGCTGGAACTGGTGGCGCATCTGCGCGCGCCCGAAGGCTGCCCGTGGGATCGCGAGCAGACGCTGGAGACGCTGCGCAAGGATCTGCTGGACGAGGCGGCGGAGGTGCTCGAAGCCATCGACCTGGAAGCGGACGGGCGTGACAACAGCCATCACATCGCCGAGGAACTGGGCGACCTCACTTTGGTTGTGACGATGATGGCGCAGATCGCGCAGGAAGAGGGGCGCTTCCAGGTCGGCGACATCATGCGCGACGTGGTAACCAAGCTGATCCGCCGCCATCCTCACGTCTTCGGCGATGTGCAGGTGGGTGGTGTCGACCATGTGCTGGCCAACTGGGATGCGATCAAGGCGCAGGAGAAAGCCGCAGCCGGCGTGCAGCCCCATCCCCTCGACGGCATTCCCGCAGCGTTGCCGGCGCTGGAGAAGGCGCGCAAGCTGCAAAGCAAGGCGGCCAAGCTCGGCATCTTCGACCGCGTCGCTGCGGCTCAGACTCACCCAAAGCTCGCTGACCTTCTCGCCGCCCAACCGGACGCTGACCGTCTCGGCGCGCTGCTCTGGCAGTTGGTGGCGCTGGCCCGCGAGCACGATCTCGACGCGGAAGATGCGCTGCGCCAATTCGTCGTACTCCAGCGCGCCCGCTGGCAGGAGGAATAAATGCTCAGAATCATCGTGTTCGCCATCCTGGCGCTGGTCGTCGGCTATGGCGTCGGCCTCTTCGGCGGCGTGTGGCTGATCAACACCTTCTCGAACAATCCCCGCGACCGCGAACTGGAAGCGGCCATGACCGGCGCGTTCGTGATCGGGCCGATCGTGGCCGTGCTCGCCGCAGTAGGGACGGTAGTCTTTTTGGTGCTGCGCGACCGCGGATGAATCGTCGTTCGCCCTCTACACGGTGTTCATGATATAACTGCTGCCCTATGCTCGAACTGACGCTCCTGGGCAGCCCGGAAGTGCAGCTTGCGGGGCAGCCAGTCACCGGCTTTCGCTCCAGCAAGGCGCAGGCGCTGCTCTTTTATCTGGCGGTGGCGCAGCGTCCGGTTCAGCGCGGGACCCTTGTCGGTCTCTTCTGGCCGGAACAGGACGAGAGCCAGGCGCGCGTCAACCTCAACCAGACGCTCTCCAACCTGCGCAAGCTCCTCGGCGACTATATCGTCGCCGACCGCCAGGCGCTCCAACTCGACCGTGCGCTGCCCCTGCGCGTGGATGTGACGGCGTTTGCAGCCACCGCGCGGCAGGGCGCAGCCGCGCCCCTGGCCGACCTGCAACGCGCTGCCGAACTCTACCGGGGCGATTTCCTGGAGGGCTTCTACGTGCGCGACGCCGCCGAATTCGAGAACTGGCTGGCTGCCGAACGCGCCCACCTGCGCGAGCTGGCCATCTACCTCTTCGGCGCCGCCAGCAGCAGCCAGGCCGAGCGGGGCGAGCTGGCCCAGGCTGCCGAATGGCTGCGCCGCCTGCTGCGCCTGGAACCCTGGCGCGAGGATCAGCAGCGCGCGTTGATGCGCCTGCTGGCGCGCAGCGGACAGCAGGCGGCCGCCATCGCCCAGTTCGACCTCTGCCGCCGGGCGCTGGCCGCCGAGTTGGATGTGGAGCCGGCGCCCGCCACCCTGGCGCTGCTGGAACAGATCCGCAGCGGTGCGTTGACCGCGGATCCGCCGCAGTCAGTTCCACCGGCTGCACCCACGCCGGGTATAGCGCCGCCCGCACCGGTCGCCGCGGCGCACCACCACCTGCCGGCCGATGCAACGCCCTTCGTCGGGCGCATCGCCGAACTGGCCCAGATCGCCGAGCAACTGCGCGACCCCGCATGCCGCCTGCTGACCCTGGTCGGCCACGGCGGCCTCGGCAAGTCGCGGCTGGCGCTCCAGACGGCGCGCCTGGTGGCCGCGGCCCGCGACGCGCGCTTTGCCGACGGTGTTGTCTTCGTGCCGCTGGCGCCGGTGGAACGCACCGAAGCCATGGTGGGCGCCATCGCCCAGGCCCTCGGCTTCCATTTCTACGACAACGCACCGCCGCGACGCCAGTTGATCGACCACCTGCGCGAGAAGCAGATGCTGCTGGTGCTGGACAACCTGGAACATCTGCCGGAGAGCGACAGCCTGATCGAGGAACTGCTGGCTACCGCGCCGGGGCTGTGCATCCTCGCCACCTCACGCACAGCGCTGGACCTGGTGGAAGCCTGGTTCATGCCGATTGCGGGCCTGGCGACGCCGCGCAAAACCACGCCGAACGGTGCACACGCAGCTGACTACGACGCCGTGCAGCTCTTCGTGCAGAGTGCGCGGCGCGCCCAGGTCGGCTTTGCCCTGGCCGGCCATGAGGCGGATGTCGTGCGCATCTGCCAACTGGTGGACGGCACGCCGCTGGCCATCGAACTGGCCGCGGCCTGGCTGCGCGTGCTGCCGATCAACCAGATCGCCCAGGAGATTACGACAAATCTCGACCTGCTCACAGCGCGCCACCAGAATATCCCTCCTCGCCAGCGCAGTATGCGCGTCGTCTTCGAGGCGTCGTGGCGACTCCTGCCCGACGCACAGACGGCCAGCCTGCGCCGCCTGGCCGTCTGTCCCAGCGGCTTCGACGCAGGCGCGGCGCACCAGATCGCCGATGCGTCACTTTTCGACCTGGCAATGCTGGTGGAGAAGTCGTTGCTGCGCGTCGACGCCGACGGCCGCTACACGATGCACCCGCTCCTGCGCCAGTTCGCCCTGGAGCGACTGGACGCGCGCGACGAGACCGCGGATGCCCGCTGGCTGTGCTGGTCGGCGCAGCGCAGCATTTCACCGGCGACAAGCAACGCGCCGCCCTCAACCAGGTCGATGCTGACTTTGACAACATCGAGGCTGCCTGGTTGTGGGCCGTAGAGCAAGCCGACTGGACGGCAGTCACCCAGGCGGCGCCTGCGCTCTACGAGTTTCTCCAGATTCGCAGTCGCTATACTGACGGCGAGCAGCTTTTCAGCCGCGCCGTGGCGCAGGTGACGGCCGGCGCGCCGCTCACCGATCCTGCGCTGCGCACCTGCTGTCTGCGGCTGAGCGTCTGGCTGGGCGCATTCCGCTTTGCGCTGAGCGACTATGCCGGCGCCACGGCGGTGCTCGAACCGGCCTGGCAGGAGGCGGCGGCCACAAACCTTCCTGACGCGGCGGCGCTCGCCGCCAACCTGCTGGGGCAGATCGCCGGCTGGAGCGGCGACCGGCAGACAGCCCGCCGTTGGCTGGAGGAGAGCCAGGCCATCTGCGAACGCAGCGGCGACATGCTCGGCCTGGCCAATGCCCTGCACAAGCTGGCGCAGATCCAGAGTTCTTTCGGCGATTACGCCGCCGCGCGCACCCTGGCGGAAGCCAGTTTGCGCCTCTGCCAGCGCTACGGCCGGCCCGACTGGACGGGGTACGCCTATGACGTGCTGGGGTGGGCCACCTTCTGCCTGGGCGACTACGGGGCGGCGGCCAGCCACTACCGCGCCAGCCTGGCGGCTTTCGAGGCCAGCGGCGACCGGCTGGGCGCAGTGCTGGCGATGGGCGGGATCGGCTCGGTGGACTGGGCGCACGGCGGCGAACGGCTGGCCGCTGCCGCCCAGTCCATGCAGGCCAGCCTGGCCCTCTGCCGCACAGTCGGCCACCGCCAGCATGTTGCCAGCCGGCTCTGGTACCTGGCGCAGATCGCCAACGACGGCGGCGACCACGCTGCGGCCGCCGCCTACAGCCGCGAGGGGCTGGCCATCGCCGAGGCCGTGGGCAGCCGCGTCTTTATGAGTTACAACCTGTGCAGCCTGGGCGATGCCGCCATCGGCCTGGGTGATGCTGCCAGCGGCGTGGCGCAGTTGGCGGCGGTGCTGCGGCTGGCCTGCAAAACCGACCACCTGCCGCCGGCCATGATTGCGCTGGTCAGCCTGGGCCGTTGCTGGTACGCGCAGAGCCTCACCTTGCCGGTGAGTGCTGCGGCCCGCGCTGCGCTGCAAGTGCAGGCGGCCACGGTGCTGCACTTCGTCCAGCAGCAGCCCGCGAGCTGGGCCTGCTTCCGCGTGCGCGCCGGCACGCTGCTGGCTGCGCTGGAAACAGAACTGGCGCCGGCCACATGGGCCGGCGCCAGACAACAGGCGGCATCGCTTGACCTCCCCGGTCTCGTTGCCGCGCTCGGAAACTCCGCAAACGGCGCATTTTGACGCGGAGGCGCAGAGATGCAGAGATGCGCAGAGAAGAAGCCGATGACACTCCGCTGTTTTTCTCTGCGATCCTCTGCGCCTCCGCGTCTCTGCGTCAAAGTGAACCCCTTCACGCACCAGCCATCTTGGCTGATGTAGCTGCTACCGGGTCACGACCGGCAGGAAGAGCGCGCGGCTGGTCACGATCACGGCCACGGGCTGGCTCTGCTGCACGCCGCGCTGCGCCACGGTGACGGTGGCGGTGACGGGCGCCGCAATCTGCGCGCCTGGCCCAGACTCGATGCGCAGGGTGTACTGGCCGAAGGGTGCGTCGTCGAAGCGCCAGGCGCCGATGGCGTCGGTGGTGGCGGCGAACTCCACGCCACCGTCGCCGGCGGCCCGCGTCTGGCTGGTGAGCGTGACGCGCAGCCCGCTGGCGCCGGTCTCGTCGGCCTCCGCCTCACCGTTGCCGTTGCGGTCGTCGAACACCAGGCCGGCGACGCTGCCCAGCGCCGGCGCCGGCAGCACCTCCAGCGTGACCGTGGCCGGTATTGAAACGCCCAGGCTGTCGGCGGCAGTGAAGGCCAGGCTATCGGCGCCGATGAAACCAGCGTCCGGCGTGTAGATCCACTCGGCGCCAGCGCCGGTCAACGCGCCGTGGAGCGGCTGGGTGACGACGGCAAAGGTCAGTTCGTCGCCGTCGGCGTCGCTGGCGGCCAGGAACAGCGCGACATCGCTCTCTTCCGTCGTGGTCACGCTCTGGCTGGTCGCCACGGGTGCCGCATTGGCCGCCAAGACCGTCAGCGCGACCGTCGCAGTCGTGGATGCGCCCTGGGGGTCGGCGGCGCGGAAGATGAAGCTGTCGGCCCCAACGAAATCGCGCGCGGGAGTGTAGACCAGATCCGGCGCGGCACCGCTGAGCACA
>JAPKMV010000207.1 GCA_026645635.1 Caldilineaceae bacterium | reverse complement strand
TTGATCAAGCTCAACCCGCAGGGCACGGTGCACGCCAAGACGGTCTACAGCGCCGTCAACATCGTGCGGCGCATGCCACCCGGCCCGGTCTTTTACGCGCTGTTGATCAATCGCTATCTGCGCGATGTGGGCGGCGGGCTGTTTGCGATGGCGTAAATCGCTGCCATTTCATGAATCTTTCGTCTGTAGGGGCACGACATGTCGTGCCCCTACGAGGAATCTGTCTGTACGGGCACGACATGTCGTGCCCCTACGACTTGATGCGGAGAATGTAACCGATGGCTTCTACCTTGCTTGCAGACCGGCTGTCCCGTTTCCGGCCCACGCCAGAGACCAAGTTTCACATCGACTATGACTGGTGGGAGAAGAGCGGCCAGAGCTTCCGCCTGTACCTGCGCGACCAACTCTGCGACGAGTGCCGCGCCCGCTTCGCCGACCACCACAACACGGAAGATGTGGATTGGGTGGACCCGGAAACCGGCGAAGTGCATCGCACCGACGCGCTGCGCGAATGCCTGCGCACCCGCTGCGCCAACGACCCGGACTACATCAACGAGAAGCTGCCGATTGCGTCGGCCTGCTTCCGCATCTTCCTGGCCAACAACAACACACCCCTCAGCCCGCGCGAATTGAACCAGTTGATCCCCTGGAAATCGGCGGACGACATCCTGCGCACGCTGAGCGGGCAGCGGGTCTACCTGGGGCTGCGGCCGGCGTAGGCGGGCAGATTACGGCGCTCCCTCACTCTCCGGGATCGCCGTTCCCGGCCCCACCAGATAGACTGCCCGCCAGGGCTGGTACTGGCTGACCAGCGTGTCGGTGCGCGTCGTGCCGTTCTCCACGATGGTGCGGGTGACGCGGGTGGTCATGCCTTCCTTTTCCCATTCCACCTGGTTCTGTGCACCGGGCGCCAGCGTTTCATCCACGACATACGAAGGCGGCTCCGGCGCCAGCACCTCAGTGATCTCCGGCTTGCTCACGGTGACAGTGCGATCTGGCTTTGTGCCGTAGAAATTCACCGTGACCACGCCATTGACGGTATCCACCACATGCTCCATCAGTAGATAGCTGCTGGTGTCGTTGCGAAAGCGAAAATCGACCGTGGGCGTAAAGATGGTGGCGTCCATCCCCGGCTCGCCGTACCAGTCCACGACATAGCCGTGGTTGTAGCGCTCGACGATGGGGAAGCCGCCCAGATAGGCGGAGCGAAAGATCGTGGTGCTTACCTGGCAGACGCCGCCGCCCACGCCGACCGCGGTGCGGTCGCCCCAGATGATCAGCGAGTCCTCGAAACCGTTGGCCGAACTCACATCGCGCACCACGCCGTTGAAACTGAACACGCCGCCCGGCGGGATGACAAGGCCGTCGAACTTCTCCGCAGCGACTTCGATGTTGCGCACGCGGCTGGCGCTGCTGCCCGCGAAGTAGGTTGAGCCGGTGGCCACCAGTTCGCGGATGCCCATTTCGGCGATGCGGTTCATGTCCACCGCCGGCGCCACGCTCTGCAAGAGCAGCGGCGCCGTCTGTTCGCCGTTGGCGACGGCTGTCTGCACCGCCTGCACGGTGCCGTCCACGTCGAGCGCACGGCCTGCGCGGCTCTCCTGGAGCACGGTGATGCCGCCGGTGACGGGGTTGAAGCGCAGCCGCGCATCGCGCGCCGGCGTCTCGACCTGCGTCGCCAGTTCGCTGAGATAGGCGCGCAGCGCCGCCTCGTCGAGGGTCAACGGCTCGAGCGTGGTGGCCATCGCCTGGAGTCGCGCCGGGTCGAGCGCCAGGGTGAGGTTGGCTTCGGGCGCAGTGAGCAGCAGCGGCTGCACCACCGCCAGCGCGGCCAGCGCATCGGCCCCCTCTGTCGCCGCGGCGAGGGCCGGCGGTGCGACTGCATTGGCCGCCAGCGGGATGGTGATGGCGCTGTCCGGCGCGGCCTGCTGCAGCGCACTGAGCAGCGTTGCGGTGGTGGCGGGCACATCCACGGTCAGCCCGGGCTGCGCGGGTACGGTCACAGCGCCGATGGTGCGCGCGGGCACGCCGGGCTTTGCCACCCGCGCCGCGATCTCGCCCAGGGCGCTTTGCAGCGGCGCCGGGTCGATCTCCATCTGTGGCGTGATGGACGCGCCAAACAGCGCGCTGCGCAGTTGCGCACCCAGGTTCTCCAGCGGATCGCCGGTGCGACCGTAGAGATAGGCGCGGTTGACAGCGTCGTCGAGGTCGGCGGTGACGGGCGTTTGCAGGGTGGAGAGGGGCCAGGCCTGGTCGCCCATCGTCACCGTGACCGGCGGCAGCGGATAGGCGTAGAGTTCGCGCTGTAAGCGTTCGCTGGCCTGGGCGCGGGTCAGCCCACCCACAGGCAGCCCGCCGACCGTCACGCCCGGATAGATGCGGCTGGTGTGCCACATTTCCCAGGCTGCCACTGCGCCCAGCAGCGCCAGCGCAAGCAGCAGCAGCAGCAGGGCAACATAATCAAGCCCATTGCGTTGCAGCCGTTCGGCGCGTCGCGCCGGAATTGTGATTGTGCTCATTCAGTCACCGTTTTCTGTGAGAGGGCGAGGGGGTGAGCGGGTGAGCGGGGTGAGAGGGTGATAGCCATCATCTCATCACCCTCTCACCCTCTCACCCTCTCACCTCATCACCCACTCACTGTCCCAACTGTGGCCCAATATACCAGATCGGAATCATCAAATCGAGCAGCCAGAGGAGCAGAAAGGGCGTCGCCCAGGCCAGCACGCGCAGCAAGTGCAGCAGCGGGCGCAAAAACGGTGCGCTCAGCCATGTCTGCACCCGCAACGGTGCACCGATAATGAACGGTTCCACGACGCCGGAGAGCAGGAAGGGCTGCGTCACCAGCAGCACCGCCAGCACGCCGATGGCGGCAATGGTCAGCCGATCCTGCATACCATTGGTCAACGCCAGACCGGTCAACGCCAGCGCCAGCACGCCGGCGAGAAAGCCGGTCACCTTGGCTTGCAGCGGCTGCATCAATTCGCGCCAGCCCAGCGCCACGAAACAACTGATCGGCAGCAGGCTCCAGAAAAAATAGCGCCCCTGGTGCTGCACGAACTTCACGTTGTACCAGCCGTAGGCGAAGAAGGCGGCGCCGATGATCATGCCGAAAAGGCCGAGCACCCAGAACTGGAAGTGATCCATGTCCGTCTCCGGGTAGCCGGAGATGAAGCGCACGAAGGCCCAGAGAATGCCCAGAAAAATCGCACCGGAAAAGACCAGCAGCAACGAGTAGATGCGCTGATCCATGAAGACGCCCAGCCAGCCAAAGACCCCCCAGAAGCTGTTGAAGGTCAGGTTGAGCGCACGCTCCACATAGGCCAGCAAGCCATTGGCCTCGATCCACTCTGCCGTCGTCGGCTGGCCCACCACGACCGCGTCGTGAAATTGCAGCCCCAGAAAATCCCAGGCGCCATAAAGCAGCATGTTGCGTATCCAGAGCGGCGCCACGATCAGCACCGCCGGCGTCACGACCCAGAGCGCCGCCACCACCCCGGCGGCAGCGCGCCGCCAGCCGCTCTCCATGCTGCGTTCCACCGCGGCGTCCGTAGTGGCCCGCGGCTGCCGCCAGACCACCAGCCAGACCACGCCGGCGCAGATCGCCAGCGCCAGATAGGCGTAGATTTTGGTGGCCATGCTGAGACCCAGGAAGACGCCGAGGCTCGCCAATATCGCCCAGGTCTCCGGCCGCCAGTGCAGCGTGGACGCCTCGCTGCCGTAGAACTCGCGGCGCATCCAGCGCAGCAGGGTCAAGATGGCGGCGGTCAGCAGCAGTTCGGCCAGCCCGTCGTTGTTGACCGCGGCGTTCATGGCCATGTGCATGGGCAGCAGCGCCACGAAGGCCGTGGCGCCCACGGTGATCAGCGGCTTGGTGGGAAAGACCAGCGTCAGGCTGAGAAAGGTCAGCGTGATCGTGACCGCGCCGAGGAGCACGTTGAAGAGACGCAGCGCCAGCAGGCTGCCGTCGGTGACGAGGAAGATCGGTGCGGCTGCCAGGTAGAAGAGCGGCGGCTGATAGGCTTCGTAGCGCAGCGGCGAGATGGGCAGATGGCGCGGAAAACCGGCGTCAACCAGAGTGCGCAGATAATACTGGTTGTAGTCGTTGGCATTCAGCACCGGCAGCCCGGCGCCGCTGGCAATGTGCGCGATGTTGTTATAGTGCGCCGGTTCGTCCGGGTTCTGCCATTCCGGCGTGCGCAGCGCAAAGAGCGAGGCAGCCAACGCATAGGCGGCGATGATGGCAAACAGGTAAAGCCAGGCGCGGCGAATATAGAATTGGTCTAGATGGGACGAGATCGATGGGCTGGTGCGCGTGATCGGCGCCGCAGCGACATCGGTGAGCGTTGTCTGCATGCAGTTCGTCTACGTCCCCAGTTTCTCCGCCATGATCGCTTCGTCCAGCTTGGCAAAGAGCGCCGCCGGTTCGCGCATGGCCTGGCCTGCAGGCAGCGTGGTCGCTTCCCAGCGACCGCTGGCGCCGCTGTGATCGTAGCGCAGCACCAGGTGCTTGCCGCGGGCATCGGCCACCTCCTCGGTGTACTGGCGGCCAAAGAGCGGCCGGTCGTAGCCCAGGTAGCTGTGCACCTGCTCGCTGCTGTGGGGCAGCAGCGGCGACCAGATCAGCTTGAGCCAGTCGATGGCCTGGAGCGCCACGTAGACCACGGTGGCCGCCCGTTCCGGCTGCTCGCCGATGATCTTCCACGGCGCCTGGTCGTTGAGATACTGGTTGACGCGCTGGCTCAGCCGCCGCGCCTCCAGCAGCGCGGCCTTCAGCTTCACGGCGCCGTAGAGTTCGCCCACGCTGTCGAAGCCGCTGCGAATCTCGTCCAGGAAGCTGGCGTCATCCGCCGTCAATGTCCCCGGCGTGGGGATCGTGCCAGCGAAGCGTTTGTAGGCGAAGCTCAACATGCGGTTGACCAGGTTGCCCCAGTTGGCCACCAGTTCATTGTTGATGCGATCCATGAAGTCCTGCCAGGTGAACTCCACGTCGGCGGTCTCCGGCGCCATCACCGTGAGCACATAGCGCCAGGCGTCGGGCTGGAACTGTGCCAGCACCGTGTTCCAGCCGATGACGTTGCCGCGGCTGGTGCTGAATTTGCCGCCGCCCAGGTTCAGGTATTCGTTGGCCGGCACATCGTAGGGCAGGTTGAGGTGCGTCGCGCCGGCGTTGTAGCCGATCAACATGCCCGGCCAGATGATGGTGTGGAAGGGAATGTTGTCCTTGCCGATGAAATTGTAGAGCCGCGCCGCAGGGTTGACGTCGGCGTCCCACCACTGGCGCCACGCCTCCGGGTCGCCACTCAACTTCGCCCACTCGACGGCCGCGCTCAGGTAGCCAATCACCGCGTCGTACCAGACGTAGATGCGCTTGTCCGGGTAGTCGCCGATGGGGATCGTGATGCCCCAATCCAGGTCGCGGGTGATGGCGCGCCCGCGCAGTTCGCGCAGTTCGAGCTGTCCGCGCGTGAAGTTGAGCACATTGGGGCGCCAGTGCTCCTTGCCTTGCGCAATCCAGGCGAGCAGCGGCTCGTTCATCTTCGCCATGTCGAGGAAGAAGTGCTCGGTCTCTCGAATCTCCAGCGTGGTCGTGCCGCTGATCTTGGAACGCGGATTCTTCAATTCGAGCGCGTCGTAGATGCGCCCGCAGTTGTCACATTGATCGCCGCGCGCGTCGGCATAGCCGCAGTAGGGACACTCGCCCTCGACGTAGCGGTCAGCCAGGAACTTCTTGGCGACAGGGTCGTACCATTGGCGCTGCACATCTTTGTAGACGAAGCCGGTTTCCCAGTGGCGCGTGAACATCTGCTGGGTGACTTCCCAATGGTTGGCGGTGTCGGTGTGCGTGTAGAGGTCGAAGGTCAAGCCCATCGCCAGGCAGCCGGCCACGAACATGCCGTGATACTTGTCGATGAACTCGCCGTAGGGGATGCCGTCGGCGTCAGCCTTGAGCATGATCGGCGTGCCGTGGGTGTCCGAGCCGCTCACCATCAGCACGTCGTTGCCGATCAGCCGCTGGTAGCGCGCAAAGATGTCCGGCGGCAGGTACGCGCCGGCGATCTGGCCGATGTGTTTTTCACCGTTGACGTAGGGCCAGGCTACGCCCACCAAAATCTTCTTGCTTGTCATAATCTGTCAACTCTTCTCCATCCAACGCAGCGCCGTCGTCACCAGCGCCGCGGTCCCCAGCGGGAGTGCGTCTTCGTCCAGCCGAAAATCTGCGCGATGCACAGGATAGAATTCTGGCCACGCCGGGTTGTGCACGCCGAGGAACAAAAAGCTGCCCGGTGCGGCCTGTGTCATGTAGCTGAAATCCTCGGCGCCCATGATCATCTCGCTCGTGTGCACCTGTTCCTCCCCCAGCAGATCGCGCATGGCGTCGAACATCAGCT
>JAPKMV010000206.1 GCA_026645635.1 Caldilineaceae bacterium | reverse complement strand
GATTTGCCCCACTTTGCAGGGTCCGATCAAGGGGTGTCTGAGGCCCCGTTTCCTGCCTGGAAGGGGGTGCAGAGGGGGGCGTAGGGGGCGAAAAGGCCCACTGGAGGGGGCGCACAGGGGGTGGCTTGGGTAGACCCGGTATTGGGGCAGCCGGGGGCGCCGGTTTGGTTTGCGGCAGCGCTTCCTGTGCAATGTCGGGTGCAGTCGCAGGCTTCGGCAGTTCTGATGGCCGCAGTGGCGGCGCTGGCGGCGGCTGGAGCACGTCGGGCGCCAGGGGGGCCGGTTCGGTTCGCGGCAGCGCTTCCGGTGCGATGTCGGGAGGGATTGCCGGCTCCGGCAGTTCTGATGGCCGCAGCGGGGGCGGGGGCGGCGGCTGGTCGCTGGGGAACGGCGAATCCGGCATGTCGCCGGTTGGGAGTTCCGGGTCTGGAGCGCGTCGGGCTTCGACCAGGCTGAATGCCTGGGATATGCGGACGTTTGTGCCGGGAATGCGCCTGGCTTCGACCAGGCTGAGTGCCTGGGAGATACGGATGCCTTCTGCGACATAATCGGGGTCGATGGCCGCCTCAATGTAGGCGCCGATCTGTGTGACGCCGGCAGCGTCTGCGCCGTCAGCAGATGCCGCCTCGATGTACCTGCCGATCTGTGCGATGCCGGCAGCGTCCGGCCCGTGTGCGGAGGTGGATTCGAGATAGCCACCGACCTGCGTCACGCCGGCCGCGTCCGGCCTGTCCGCGGACGTGGATTCGAGATAGCCGCCGATCTGCGTCACGCCGGTGGCGCCCTGTTCGCCGGCTGTGGATGCGGGTGCGCCCTCCAGGTATGCGCCGACCTGCGTCACGCCGGCTATTTCGTCGTCTTCACCGCCAGCGGGTGGGGCTGTGTTGTCCTCCAAGAACAGCCAGTAGGTGCTGTAGACGAGGATTTCGTAGTGGTAGCCCTGTGGATTCGGATCGGTGATTGCCCAGCTGTAGGCTGGGGCAGACATGACCTCGCCAGGGGTGACGGCTTCGAGATTGTAGGATGCGGTGTCGTCGATCTTGGCGAGCAGATCGCCGTAGGGCGCATCATCCAGTCTGACCCAGCCGTCGAGCACCGTGATTGGCCCCTGCGGGGGTATCATCTTCACTTCGGTGTAGGTCAATCGCAGCGCCGTTGGGGTTGGTGCGTCAACTGTCCAGGGGTATGCCGTGTAGAAAAGATTGAGGTGCGGCGCAGCGTCCCAGATCAGACGGTATTCAGCGGGCGGCATGAATATGCTCGGGTTGTAGGCAACCTTGACCATGTCCATTCTGCCGTTCGTGCCGCGAACAAGACAGCCGCGGCGCAGCGTCGTTCCATCGGGGGCCGTGATTGCTACATCGTGCGTTCCTGATGTAATGCGGCCGATATGGAGATAGCAGCCGTGAAGCTGCCCACCAAAGAGGCAACCGGGAAAGATGCTGTCTCTTGAGATGGGCGTGAGGATTGCGCTGGCCTCGTCGATTTCGACGAAGTTCTCCGGTGATGCATGCGCAGTGTAGTCTGGGCCGCCTTCCAGGAAGAAGAGCAGCAGGCAGTCACCCGATTGGAGATCGAGCGTGTTGACTCCCTCTTGCAGTTCCTGGACGATTTGAACAGCCATGCTATTCGCTGCTCACGATCCCGATCTTCATCTCTCCGATACCGGTCGCATCCCACGGCATGACGCTATTGGGCTTGGTCCAGAAGGTAGCCTCGATTTCGCTCCAGTCGGTGCGCAGCGCCTGGGCGGGCGCCGTCTCCTGTTCGTCTTCGATCTTCGTGAAGATGCCGACGTTGGCGCCTTCGCCTGTGCTGGCGCGTTTGCCGCGCACCACGACGGTGACCACTTCGGGGAGGTAGCCTGCCAGGGAGATCTGGGCGGGCACGAACTCGTCTGTTTGGTCTGGCGCAGCGGTGGTCACGTAGCTGGCTGCGTCGTCGGGTGGGTTGTCCTTCACGGCGTCGGCATTGAGCACTGCGCCTACGGGCGCCCACTGGTTGACGCTGCCGTTCGTGGCGGCGGTCGTCCAGAGCAGCGCACGGTAGCGGGGTTCGGCGTCGACGGCGTCGGCGTCTGTGAGGCTGTCGATGGTCAGGTCGTCACAGAGGGAGTTGTCGCCCCACTCCCCCACCGGCCAGTAGTCGTCGGAGAATGTGACGTTGTACTCGTCGCCATACCAGTAGACGCCGGTGATGGTGTCGCAGAGATCGTAGCCGTCCAGCGCGAAGATGCGCGTGTCGCCCGTCCAGTTGAGCAGACGCTGGCCATCCAGATAGAAGGAGACATAGCCGTCTGTTTCAGCGATCTTGGCGGCGATGCCGACAATCTTCCATGCGGTGGGGTTTGTGGCAAAGAGGTCGTGTGCGGCCGCTGAGATCGGGTAGCGATAGGATGCGCTGCCCTCCTCGAAGCCGGCCATCAGCTGCAACTCGCCCTTGCCCGGCTCCCACATGACACAGAGCGGTGTGTAGTTGACGGCGACGGTGACGATGGGCAGCCGCCCGGCCGTCTTCATGCCGCCGTGACGCAGTGCGCAGACTGATCTGACGGCCGTCGCCGTGAAGGAGCGGCCAAACGCACTGCCGGTGTGCCGGTAGGCGTGCGCGCCGGTCTTGGCAATGTCGGCGAGCACGGGCGGGTTGGTTCCTCCGGCGAAGAGGTCCAGGTTGGTGACGCTGTGATTTTCAGCGCCGAAGGTTCCTCGTCTTGTCACGGCCATGCTGATTCTCCTTATTCCAGTTCGCCACTGGCGGCAACGGACAGATTCGTTGCGTCGATGGCATCTATGGTCCAACTGCGGTTGTTCGGGGTTCTGAGGAAGCGGTGGCCGACGTAGCCGTAGTTCATGTCAAGCGGCTGTGCTTCTTCGCTGACGGCGGCGCCGCCTGTCTGCGCAAGCCCCAAGGTTACGCGACTGTCGAGCGCGCCGTTCACTCTGCGCGCATAGGCGACTGCGATCTGCGCGACGGGCGCCCAGCCTTCGGCGAGCTGTGCAGGGGTGAGCGGGTAGATGTCCTCTGCGGGGCCGCTGGCGCCGACATAGCTGCCATCGTCGTCGGGCGGCGCCTCACCGATGGCGGCGCCGTTGGTTTCTGCGCCGGAGACGGCCATCTCCGCCTTGATGTCGGGCAGATTGGCGTCGCGGAAGCGCGGGAAGAAGCGCAGGTAGGGCGGCGCCAGGTCTTTCTCGCTGCCGTCTCCGAAGTCCAGGTAGAAGTCATCGACGTAGCACCAGGGCGCCCAGCCCGCATAGGTGTTCGCATTTTCCGGGCTGCCGGTGGCGTACAGGCCGGTGATGGTGGTGATTGGCGTGGCTGGGGTCGGTGAGCTTGTCGAACCGGCGGTCGGTGAGCTTGTCGAACCGTAGATGCGGGTGTCCCCTGTCCAGGTGAGCAGGCGCATCTGGTTCAGGTAGACGGAGACAAACCCTTCGGCGCCGGCCAGGTGCGCGGTCAGGCCGATGGAGTGCCAGACGTTGCTCAGATTGAGAATGCCGGCATCGAAGGGCGCGATGGGGTACCGCGGTTGGTCGGTGCCTGCGATGTAACCGGCGTGCAAGATGAGCGTATTGACGGCGCTGTCCCACTGGATGGCGATGGGCGTGCCGTTGCAGTCCAGCTTGAAGAGATCGACAAGGGCCTCGCCGCTGGGGGCGCGCGTGACGCCGTTGTGGCAAAGCAGCAGATTGCAGCGCACGGCCGGCGCCGGGTCGATGTCGAAGCCGAATGCTGCGTTGGCGTAGGGCGTCTCGCTGGTGGCGTTGCGGTAGCTGTAGCCGCCAGAGTGCGCTTGTTCGCCGCAGATCACTGGTTTGTTGCCCGCGCCGTAGCGCACCACGTCGGCCAGGCTCTGCCCCTCGGCGGTGAGCTGCCAGTGCCTGTGCCAGGTGGACTCTTCGCCTTCTGCGTAGACGGTTTCATCCAGCGCCGGCAGCGGTTCCGGTAGAGTCGTCTGCGTCAGGCGAAGCAGCGCGCCGACCTGCGTGACGGTGATCATCTTGGCGGCGATGCGCGCAAGCGCGCCGGCCTGCGTGACAGACAGGCTGCCTGGCTCCGGTTCTTCTGGCGGATCTTCGTAGGTTGCGGCCGGAACGCCGAAGACGACCAGGTACTGGAGGCCGATGTTGATGCCGGTGGTGACGGAGTTGGCGATGTTGCTGGGCGGCGCGTCTTCGGCGGGATCCAGGTCGATGGTGTATTGCGCCGACGCGCTGTCCATGCCGGTCGTCTGGCTGAAATGAACTGACTTTAGGCCGCCTGGCGCGTTTTCGAGACCGCCAGGCAGGGTGTCGAGCGTGGTGAGGAAGGGCAGCGCATCGACGGCGATCAGCTGGGGCGGGTTGTAGTTGGGCGGGAAGGGATGCGTCTGAGAATGGTTGTAGATCAGGGCGTAGGCCAACATGCTGTCGCCGGCTGCCGGGCGCGAGATGACGACGGGGAAGTCATCGCTGGTGACAACATCTTGCGCCAGGTCGTAGTCGTAGAACTGATGATAGTTGGGCATTCCCTGCGCACCGGTGTCGTCTTCGACCACGCCCATTGGCCCAAGCGCGATGTTGCGCAGGATGCGCCCTTCTCGGATGACGGCATCGTAGGGAATGGGAATGAGCACCATGTGTGGGCCTGGGTCAGCGACGCTGTAGACGCCGGAGCTCACGGTGAAGTAGTAGTCTCGCGCGGTTTGCGGGTCGTATTCAAGTGTACTGCAAATGTTCATCTGCTCTGCGGGGTCGATCTGGTCGCTCTCCTCTCCCCCGCTGAGGCGAATGACGCGCGGGGACAGATAGGTCGTGTCCCACCAATCCTTGGCGTAGAGGCAGTAGCCGTCGCCGCTGCGGAAGTCCTCGACGATGTAGAAATTCATCACCTGCTGGCAGGAGAGGCGGTATGCGCCGACTGTGCTTCGCCTGATGCAGATGAATGCCTTGGCCGTTGGCGTCGGATCGTAGATGACCCATTCTGTCGCACTGGCGATGTAGACCGCGGTCGTCTCGCTGAGTGTGACTCCTGCCGCGGATTCGATGGACGTCTTTATGTACGAGGGCAGGGTTCGCGCATTGAGCGCGGCGATGTCGTCTGTGGTGAGCGGCGTCACATCGAAGGATGCCGGGTCGCTGGTCAGATTTTCCAGCCAGTGCAGTTGTTCGAGCATGGCACAGCCCCTTTATGTGAACGCGCCGGCTGACTGGAAGCCGATGGTGGTGTCCGCGTCGTTGAACTTTTCCATCGTCCATGGCTCGTTGTCCGGCGCCAGCGGCATGGACGCCCACAGGAAGGCGTAGGATGTGCTGGGGGAGAGTTCTTCGCTTTCGAGGTTGGCATTGACGCCATCGGCGGCCACAAACTTGAGCGTTTCGCTGGTGTTGGTGCGCTGGGCAAGCGCAATGGGCAGCACCGTGGCGATGGCGTAGCCCGTTGGCAGCACGATCTCGGCCATTTTGTAGAGGTCGAGCAGGCCGGCATTGTCCGCTCTTACATGGTCGTCGTCATCGTTAGGCGCCGGGTCGTTCACGCACTGGTAGTTGTTCGCCTGGCCGATGGGCGTCCATTCCGTTGTTGCGCCGGCGCTGAGCGCCAGGCTTATCAGGAAGCGTTCGGGGGGCGGCATCTGCTCCACATCTATACCCCCATCGACATAGAGGTCGTCGAAATAGGCGAAGGCTTCCCAGCCTTTCTCGCCGCCGCCGATGTTCTGGCCCACGGTCATGGGAAGTTCGCTGTCGCTGATGGGGTTGTTGCCGCCGACGAAGACGCCGTAGACAGGTTCCAGCCCGTCGTCGGTGTAGGACAACACGGCTTCTCCGTTGGCCCAGAAGATGATCTTTCCCTCGGCGCCGGCCTTGTAGGTGATCCCGATGTGCAGCCAGCGGTTGGTATCCTGCAAGCGGTTGGCGGAGACCATGGGCAGCGTCGCCACGGCGGTGTCGTCGATGGCGATGGCGATGCTGTTGCCGGCGACTTTCCAGGTGATGAGGATCGTGTGATGTTCGGTGACCAGCGTGAAGAAGTTGGCGCGGTAATACAGCTCACTGGTGTTCGGTCCCATGTGGTTGACCCACACACCGGCGCGCAGCGTGCTTTGCGGAGAGAAGATCAGCCCTGCGGGCTTGCAGTAGCTGCCGAAACACACGGCGTATGCGCCGGTTCTGGCCTTCACGTCACTGACGGTCGGCGCGGTGGAGGGCAGCAGCCCCAGCGTCTCCCATTCGCGCACATCCTGCACCTCACCGGTGATCTGGCCCAGGGGCGTGAGTTCGGTGGCGCCGGGCGGTGGGTCTTCGCCGGGTGGCGGGTCTTCCTCGTCGGGTGGCGGGTCTTCCGGTAGGGCTTCAGCGCCGCCATAGAAGATGGCGTGCCAGACATGCACGGCTGATGGAAAGAAGCGGGTGTCGCCGAGCACCATGTT
>JAPKMV010000205.1 GCA_026645635.1 Caldilineaceae bacterium | reverse complement strand
AGAGCGCCGACACCTAGTGTTCATCGTTTACGGCGTGGACTACCGGGGTATCTAATCCCGTTCGCTCCCCACGCTTTCGCACCTGAGCGTCAGGCCAAGGCCAGGGTGCCGCTTTCGCCACTGGTATTCCTCCCGATCTCTACGCATTCCACCACTACACCGGGAATTCTACACCCCTCTCCTCGCCTCAAGCTACTCAGTTTCCAACGACCCCTCCCAGTTAAGCCAGGAGATTTCACGTCAGACTTAAGCAGCCGCCTGCGTGCGCTTTACGCCCAGTAATTCCGGATAACGCTTGTCACCTACGTATTACCGCGGCTGCTGGCACGTAGTTAGCCGTGACTTATTCCTGGGGTACCGTCCTCTCTCTTCCCCCATAAAAGAAGTTTACAACCCGAAGGCCTTCATCCTTCACGCGGCGTTGCTCGGTCAGGGTTGCCCCCATTGCCGAATATTCCTCACTGCTGCCCCCCGTAGGAGTCGGGACCGTGTCTCAGTTCCCGTGTGGCTGATCGTCCTCTCAGACCAGCTACCGATCATCGCCTTGGTGAGCCTTTACCTCACCAACTAGCTAATCGGCCGCAGACCCCTCCTGAAGCACCTCAGTTTTCTCCATCTCACTCCCGCTTCGATGGACTCATGCGGTATTAGCGACCGTTTCCAGTCGTTATCCCCCACTTCAGGGCAGGTTACCTACGTGTTACTCACCCGTTCGCCACTTTCACCACTATTGCTAATGGATCACGTTCGACTTGCATGTGTTAAGCACGCCGCCAGCGTTCATCCTGAGCCAGGATCAAACTCTCCGTATTTTCCTTTTCAGGCTCTATCTCAACTGACACCTTCCGTGCCAGTCGCTCTCTCTCCGCCAAACCACCGCTCAATCCGCTAACCAACCAGCCTCTCAGCCGGCTCGCTCGCTTCTCTCACGGTCGCTCAGCTTCAGCGTAAACGCTTGCTCTTACCACTCTTCAATTGTTAATGTGCTTGCTCGGACTGTTGCCTAGACCACCCGTTGGGCGCCTCGGCGTCATCCTCGTCCTGCGCCAGACCGTTCCCGTTGTACAGTCACCTGCGTGTCTCCACAACGCTTCTACAGCCCAGCTTTTCGCAGGCGCAATTCTGTACTCTACACAACCCGCATCAGCTTGTCAAATCCTTTTTGCGCCCGCAGCAATAATTCCTTTTTGCTGCTGACGCCATGCCTTGACTCTCTGCGGCAGGACTTCCAAGCCTATCACGTTGACCCGAAAACCACAAATCCGCTCCTGGCGCAATCCGTAGTTTTTCTCTTGTCTTCGCCCGGACTGGACGCCCTTTCAGGCTGCTTACAATGTTCCGCGTCCGGCCATCCCAGCGCCAGACACGAAAAGTCAGGTTATCACCACACCGGCGCAGCGTCAAATTTCAACCCCGCAAATTTACAACAAATCCTCAACGGGCCGCATTTCACGGCTGCGACCTCATCCCCGCTCGATCTCCGCCAACGGCCGCTGGTAAGCCAGCTTGAGCGGCTGCCACTCGCTCCACTTGAGTAGATGGTTCCAGGCTGCCGGTCTGGCGGTTTCTTCCGCCACCGGCTTCTCGGCCAGGTTCATCAACACCGCCACTTCGTCGCAGCGGTGGAACTTGCGGCAGTAGATGCACGCCTGCCACACCTTCGGGCTGATGCTCCAGCGGTCAACCAGCTCGAAGCCCAGCCGCACGAAGAAGTTCTCCCGCAGCGTCAGCGCGCAGACCTGGCTGAAGCCGCGGATGCGCGCCATCTGCACCAGTTGCAGCACGATGTGACCGCCCAGCCCCTTGCCTTGCTGGCTCTCGTGGATCGCCAGCGAGCGCACCTCGGCCAGTGTCTCGTTGAGCGCAACCAGCGCGCCACAGCCCAGGATCGGCGGCGTGGTGAAGGTCGGCTCCTCCTCCACCGCGACCAGCCAATCGCCCAAAGAGTGCAGCACGCTCTCCAGCGTGCGCGGCAACATGATGTTCTGGTCCGCAAAGCGGTTGACCATCTCCACAATATGCGGTGCGTCGCCGGCCACCGCCGGGCGAATCAGGATTGACACTTCGTCTGGTTCCTCCTCAAGTCAAAATCTCCTAATCTCTCAATCTCCTAATCTCATCGTTACAGTAGAGATTAGGAGATTGAGAGATTAGGAGATTGTCGCTGCCTACAACTCGCTCAGAATCTCGCCGATCGCCGCCGCCACTTGCTGGATTTCCGCTTCGCTGATGACCAGCGGCGGGACGAGGCGCAGGACGTTGGGGCCGGCGTTGACCAGGATCAGGCCGCGGTCGTAGCCCTTGTTCACCACCGGCGCCGCCTCGATGTCCAGTTCCACGCCCACCATCAGCCCCTTGCCGCGCACCTCTCGGATGTGCGGGCTGTTGATTTCCTCCAGCAGGTCGCGCAGCAACTGGCCTTTGGTTTCCACCTCGGCAAGGAAAGCCGGCTCGGCGATGCGCTGCACCACGTGATGAGCGACGTGGGTGATGAACGGGCCGCCGGCAAAGGTGCTGCCGTGGTCGCCCTTCTGCATCACCTCCGCCACCTTCTGCCGCACCAGGATCGCGCCGATGGGCAGGCCGCCGGCCAACGGCTTGGCAGCGGCCGCCGCAGGCGCAGCCCGCGTCTTTGGTGCAGTAGCCCTGGTGCGCCCACAGGTGGCCGGTGCGCCCGACGCCGCACTGCACTTCGTCGTAAATGAGCAGCGCGTCGAACTCGTCGGCCAGGGCGCGCAGCCCGGCGAGAAAGGCAGGCGTGGCCGCATGGATGCCGCCCTCACCCTGGATCGGCTCCACGATGATGGCGCAGACCGTGGCGTCCATTTGGTCGCGCGCACTGGCCAGGTCGTTGAACTCGGCGAAGCGCACGCCCGGCATCAGCGGGAGAAAGGGATCCTGGTATTTCGGGCGCGGCGTCGCGGCCAGGCTGCCCATGGTGCGGCCATGAAAGGCGTTGGTGAAGGCCAGGATGTTGACCTTTTCGTCGCCGCCGTGGGCGCGCCCGTAGCGGCGGGCGAACTTGAACGCGCCTTCGTTCGCTTCGGCGCCGCTGTTACAAAAGTGAACGCGGTCGGCAAAGCTCGTTTCACACAGGAACTGCGCCAACTGCGCGTGGGGCGCCGTGTGATACAGGTTGCTCACGTGAAGCAGCCCGGTCGCCATGCCCTCCGCCATCGCCTGCTGGATGCCCGGATCGGCGTAGCCCAGCGCATTCACGGCGATGCCGGCCACGCAGTCGATGTAGGCGCGGTCGTCGCTGTCATAGAGCGTCGAACCCTCGCCCCGCGCCAGCACAAACGGCGCCCGCCCGTAGACGCCGAGGACGTAGTCGTGCTCCATTTCAATGATCTGTTGTGCGTCCATGTTGCTTCCCCTTCATGTTGTGGGGTTTTGATGTTTTGGGGTTTTAGGGTCTCAAATCCGCCTCACCACCCCAAAACCCCAAGACATTAAAACCCCAAATTCTACCCCGCCCCCACCACGCCCGTCCCCGTCCCATCCTGCACGCCGGCCAGGTTGGTGATCACCGCCTGGGCAACGCCGTTGTGCACGGCTTCCACCGCACTGCGCACCTTCGGCACCATGCCGCCGGTGATGATGCCTTCCGTGATCCAATCTTCCGCCTGGCGCGCCGTGACGACGCGCACGACGCGCCCCGCCACCAGGATGCCCGGCACGTTGCTGATGAAGACCAGCTTGATTGCGCCCAACTTCGCCGCAATGGCCGTGGCTGCATGATCGGCGTTGACGTTGTAGCTCAGGCTGTCCAGCGCGCCGAAGCTGATCGGGCTGACTACGGGCACGATCTCGGCAGCGATCAACGTGCGCAGCAGGTGGTCGTCCACGTCCTGGATCTCACCTACGCGCCCCAGGTCGCCCAGCGGGTGCCACATCTTCTCGACGTAGATCGTGCCGTCGTCCACGCCGCTGAAGCCCGCGGCGCGGATGCCCGCGCCCACCAGCGCCCGCACCACGCGCTTGTTGATCAGCCCGCTGAGCACCATCTCGGCCACGTCCAGGCTTGCCGCGTCGGTGACGCGCAGCCCCTCGATGCGCGTCTCGGACAGCCCCAACTGCGTCTGCAAGTCGGTGATCGCCTTGCCGCCGCCGTGGACGATCACCGGGAAATGCCCCTCGGCCTGCACTGCCTGCACGGCTTTGGTCAGGCCAAAGAGAAAGGCCGGGTCGTCGAGTTCGTTGCCGCCCACCTTCAGAACGACGACATATCGCTCGTCCGGTGCGCTGTTCAGTTCGTCGGTCATGGTCACAGCAGTCCCTCCGTCTCCGGCAGCCCTGTAGCAATGTTGAAGCACTGGATCGCCTGGCCGCTGGCGCCCTTGACCAGGTTATCCAGCGTGGCGACGATGATGTACTCGCGGCCGTCCGGCTCATCCGGGTTGGCCGGCGTGATGCTGATCGCGCAGCGGTTGCTGTGGGTGACGTGGCGCAGGGTGGCGAGTTGGCCAGCCGGCAGCAGGTGGATGAACGGTTCACCGGCGTAGGTGGCGCTGTAGAGGTCGCGAATCTGCTGCTCGCTGACGCCTTCCGGCACGGTGACGTACATCGTGCTGAGGATGCCGCGGTTGAGCGGCAGCAGGTGGGGCGAAAAGGTGAAGCGCACCGGCCCGCTGATCGCCGCCGCGTTCAGCACCAGTTCCATCTCGGCAATGTGGCGGTGGCGGTAGCCGATGCTGTAGGGCGACATATTCTCGTTGACCTCGACGAAGAGGTAGGGCAGCTTGGCCGTGCGCCCTGCGCCGCTGACGCTGCTCTTGCTGTCCACGATGACGCGGTCGCCCAGCCAGCCTGCTTTGGCCAGCGGGTAGAGGCCCAGGTTGACGCCCGTCGGGTAGCAGCCGGGGTTGGCGATGCGCCGCGCGCCGCGCAACTGCGCCCGGTTGACCTCGCACAGCCCATAGACAAAGTCGTCCAGCAGTTCCGGTGCGCTGTGCTCCTTGCCGTACCAGCGGCGGTAGCTGGCTGCATCGGCCAGGCGGAAGTCGGCGCTCAGGTCGATCACCAACACGCCCGCGGCGATGAAGCGCTGCGCTGCGGTGATCGACTCGCCGTGCGGCAGGCAGAGGAAGACCACGTCCACCTCGCCGGCGCGGGCCACGCCCTCCTCCAGCGGGATGAGCGGAATCGCCCAGGGCACGCTGTGCACGTCGCTGAGCAGCTTGCCCGCGCTGCTCTCGCTGGTGATCCACTGCACCTGCAAATGAGGGTGCGCCTGCAGCAGCCGCACCAACTCGGCGCCGGTGTAGCCCGTCGCGCCGGCAATCCCCGCCCGATAATGTTGCTTCATTTGCGCCTCTGAAATGCACTACACAGAGACCACGGAGGCGGCACAGAGACCACAAAGAGAGAACAGAGAGTCAAGCGAAGATATTCTCCGTTTCCTCTCCGTGTTCTCTGTCCATGCCTCCGTGCACTCTGTGTCCCGCATGAATCCCCAAATAAAAAAGCTCTCCTTCTGGAGAGCTTTGGCAGTACGACGTTAGACGTGCCCGCGCGCAAAGTTCCAGATGACTGTCATCCGGTAGGCTTCCTTTCCTTCCTCAAGCTGGGCACGCAGGCTGGGAGCAACTTTTCCATCATGGTTGCGCAGTGTAACATGTGCTATCGGGCATGTCAATTGCCGCAGAAAAATTCGCAAAATAAGAGAACAACCATGAGCATCACGCACCTTTATCTTGTCCGCCACGGCGAAACGCAGGCCAACCTGGAGCAGCGCTGGTACGGCGCGCTGGACGCACCACTCACCGCGCGCGGGGAGGCGCAGGTTGCGGCCACCGCCGCCCACTTTGCCACCCTCGTCCGCACCCAGCCGGTGGATGCATTCTATGTGTCGCCGCTGCCGCGCGCACAGAGCACGGCAGCGGCCATCGCCCGCAGTATTGGCATCATGCCAGTGATTGAGGCCGGGTTGACTGAGTTCAGCATCGGCGACTGGGAAGGGCGCACCTACCGGGATCTGATCGACACCGAAGACCTCTGGGGGCGCTGGGATCGCGACCCACACTTTGCGCCGCCCAACGGCGAGTCGCCGGTTTCGTTTGGCCGGCGCATCGTGCAAACCTTCCAGACACTGGTGGCGCGCCACCCCGGCCAGACCATCCTGACCGTCTCCCACGGCGCGGTGATCGCCAGCCTGCTTGACATCTGGCTGGGCGGCGCCACAGGCAACTGGATGCGTTGGGACCCGCACAACTGCGCGGTGACGCTGCTGGCGCAACACGCTGGCAATTGGGTCGGAGTTCACGTCAACGACATCACCCACCTGCCCGCAACCGCAGTCATCGACGACGTGCCGGACTACTATCAACACAGCAATCAGTCATAAACGATAGAAAACAAGAGTTCTGCGAGCGCCGGGCGTTCATCCGCAGATTGCGCAGATTTTCGCAGATGGT
>JAPKMV010000204.1 GCA_026645635.1 Caldilineaceae bacterium | reverse complement strand
GCGGCAACACCTACAACGTCAACCTGACGGGAACCAGCGTCAACCGCAGCCACCACAACCGCGTCTCCGGCAACCTGATTGGCACGAATGCCAGCGGCACGGCCAGCGTCGGCTTGCAGGTGGAGGGGGTGCGCGTCTACGTCACCGCAGACAATATCATCGGCACGGATGGCGACGGCGTTTCCGATGCGCTGGAAGGCAACGTCATTTCCGGCCACTTCGATTGGGGCATCCTGGTGCAGCAGACCGGCGCGCTCAACAACGTCATCGCCGGCAACAAGATCGGCACGGACATCACCGGAATGCAGGCCATCGCCAACGGCTTCGGCGGCTCGCCGCGCGGCGGTATCTACCTGGGCGGCTATGGCAACCTGGTGGGGAGCAACTTCGACGGCGTCTCCGACGACCTGGAGCGCAATCTGATTTCCGGCAACGCCAATGTCAGCGTCACCGGCATCCTGCTGCAATATGTGGATCAGCCCGGCGCACTGCCCAACGCCATCGCCGGCAACTGGATCGGCGTGGATGCCACCGGACTAGAGGCGCTGCCCAACAACTACGGGCTGAGCGGCTCATCCGGCACGATGGATGGGCTGGTCATCCGCAACAATATCATCTCCGGCCACACCTACGACGGCATCAGCCTGACGATGAACAACGCCAGCGTCACCGGCAACCGGATCGGCGTGGGGGCGGATGGCGCGACGGCGCTGGGCAACGGTCAGCATGGCATTAACCTGAGCGGCAGCGACAACCAGATCGGCGGAACCGGCCCCAGCGAAGCCAACATCATCGCCAACAACGGCGTGTCGGCGGCGTTCTACAACGGCATCCTGGTGAACGCCACCGCCCTGCGCAACACCATTCGCGGCAACCGCATCTACGCCAACTCGCGCCTGGGCATCGACCTGCTCCATCCAGCCGGCGTCACCCCCAACGACCCCGACGACCCGGACACCGGCGGCAACAATCTGCAAAATTACCCGGTCATCACCTTCGCCCAATCCTACGCCGACGGCACGACGGTCATTCAAGGCACGCTGGACAGCAACCCCAACACCACATTCACGCTGGATTTCTATTACAGCGCCGAAGCCGACCCCACCGGCTACGGCGAAGGGGAGTTCTACCTCGGCGCGGCCACCGTCACCACCGACGGCAATGGCGATGCAGCGTTCGACATGACCCTACCCGCGACGATCCCGCCCGATCACTTCGTCAGCGCCACCGCCACCCACGCCGACGGCAGCACCTCCGAGTTTTCGCTGGCTTTCGCGGCTGGCGGCGTGGCTGATGTGCCGATCCAGGGGCTGACGCTGCAAGTCGCGCCGCCCATCTACGAGGATTTGCCGGTGCAGTTCACAGCCAGCGTCAACGCCGGCACGGGTGTGAGCTACGCCTGGGACTTCGGCGACGGCGGGCTGGGCAGCGGCGCAGTGGTCGAGCACACCTTCTCCACGCCAGGAACCTACACGGTGACCGTCAATGCCAGCAACAACAGCAGCAGCGCCATCACCAACACGGTGGTCAGCGTGCTGGAACCGGCAAACATCAACGGCTTCATGTGGATTGACCGGGATGGCGACGGCTTTTGGGGCATGGGCGAGCCTACCGTCTTCAATTCGATCGGACAGGGCTATCTCATCACGGCCACGCTGCAGACGCCGCCCAACACCGTGCTGAACGCCAACGTCGTCAACGGCAGTTACCAGATATTTACACCGCAGGCCGGGGTCTACCAGGTGGCGGCCACCAATCTTTACGTATGCTCAATCATCGCCAACTGCATCTCCACCCCGAACCCGGTGGCGGTTGCCATGGGCATAGACGGCGGCACGGAGATCAACTTCGGCGTCATGCCGGTTTTCTTCGTACCGCAGCCGGATGACGATGGCTACATCGTGGGCCGCGCCTGGGTGGACAGCAACGGCGACGGCCGTCCCAATGCCAGCGAGACGCCGATCAATGGCCGCACCGTGCGCCTACTGGACGCTAACGGCAACCAACTCGCCACACACGTCAGCGGCTCAAGTTGGAGCCACGGCGCTTACGCCTTCCGCATCAGCGAACCGGGCGTCTACCGCGTGCAGATGGGCGCGCCGGGCGGCTTCTTCCCCGCCAGCCGCGAGGTCGAGGTCTACGTGGCAGGCAGGAACATGGTCAGCGCCCAGTTGCCCTTTGCCGCTGGCGGCACCATCGGCGGGCAGGTCGCCAACAACAACGGCATGGGGCTGGACGGCGTGCCTCTCACCCTGCAGCCGGGCAACCTGCAAACCTTGTCCTTTGGCTTTGCCAACGGCGCCTACGGCTTTGCCGGCCTTGCCGAGGGCAGCTACACCCTGCAAATCACCCCGCCCGCCAATTACGTCACCGCCGATGGGGTCACACAGCGCTTCGTGCCGGCCACGCTCAACGGCAGCGCGGTGGAGAACTGGACGCTGCTCAAGAAAGGGGAACTGACCATCAAGGCTGTGCAGGTGGTCAACGGCCAGGCGTTGCCCATTGACTTCCTGCCCTTCGAACTGCTGCTGAACGGCAGCCAGGTGCGCGTGGCTTTCACCAACGCCCAGGGCGAGGCGCTGGTGGAGGGGCTGGCCCCCGGCACCTATATCGTGCAGCCCTTGGATGACTTTGGCAACCTGGTCCCCGGATTGCAGCTCACCCCGGCGACGCGCACCGTGGTGATCAGCAACGACACATCCGCCAGCGCCAACTTCAGCGGCACGCTTTCCCGCTCGCTGAACATGTTCTGCCAACTGCCGGGCACGTTCGGCCAGGGCTTCGCCTGCACCTACGAAGTGCGCACCCTCAGCGGCAGCCTCCTTGATAGCGGCTACCTGCCCGCCAGCCAGCCCGCCACCAGCAACTGGAACCTGAACCCGGCCACGCTGGAGGTGCGCCTGATCCCCGACCCCAACGTGCCGGGGCAGGAAAGCTGGCCCGCTTACAGCCAGATCGTCGTCATCGCCAACAACACCCATGTGGACGTGCGCTATCCCTGGAACCCCAGCAACCCGCAGACCATCGCCGGCTACGCCTTTTGGGATCGCTGCGTGCCGCAGGGCGTGCGCGCCAACGGCAACAACTGCACCGAGACCAACGTGCCCAGCAACAACGGCATCCCGGTGACGCTGTACAACCAGCTTGGCATCGAGATCACCAGCACCCTGACCACCCAGGGCGCCGGCTGGAACAACGGCTCCTTCAGCTTCCCCAACCTGCCCGTCCCCGGCGTCTACCGGGTGCGGGTGAACCTGCCGCCGGGCTATGCGCCGACCACCGCAGTGGAAAGATGGTACACGTTAACGGGCGCCGCCCCCGCGCCGGAGCTGTTGGATGTGGGCTACCAGCTCAACGAAAACCAGGCGCTGAGCGGCCGCGTCTTCTGGGATACGGACGCCAACGGCCTCTTCGACGCAGCGTGGGACGATCCCATCGCCGGCGCGGCCGTGGCCGTCACCACATCGGGCGGCCAGGCGGTCGCCAACCTCACCACCGGCTCCGACGGCAGCTATACCCGCTCGCCCATCACCAGCGGCGAGTACCGTGTCACGTTGACCCACGCGGGGCAAACCTGGACGCGCGATGCATCCGTGCCGCTGAGCGGCGGCGTGCCCCTGATCGATTTCCCTGTGACGCCGGAGGACAACCGGCCGCGGGTGCTGGTCTTCATCGACGGCAACCACAACGGCGCAGCCGACGCGGGCGAACAGCGCCTGGCTGACGTTTCCGTGCGGCTGCGCGATGCCGCTTGCGGAGGGAGTGGGGCCGAGCTACAAACGGCTGGCACCGACAGCGGCGGCGTAGCCGTCTTCAACCCGCCGCCTAACGGCTTCTTCCCCGTCTGCGCCCAGATCACCGCCGGGCTGCCCGCCAATCTCCTGCCGGCCAATCCGGCGGGCGTCGATGTGCCGCGCAGCGGCGGCGCGCCGGTAGCGCTGGCCGTGCAGCCGGCGAACACCCTGCTGGTGCGCGCCTTCCTGGACGGCAACGGCAACGGCAACCGCGAAGCGGGGGAAGCATATCTGAGCGGCGACAGCGCGACCGTCAACGGCGTGACCCAGAGCCTCAGCAGTAGCGGGGCGACCTTCTACCTGCCCGGCGGCAGCTATCCGGTGCAGTTCACGCCGCCGGCCGGCTATGCGTCGCTGTGGTCGCTGCCCATCGGGCCGATCGTCACCAACAACGCTGCTCAGACGCTCCTAATCCCCCTGCGCGACGCGGGCAGCATCAGCGGCAAGGTGTGGCCCCCCAACCCCAACTCCTTCAGCCTGGGCAGCGGCTCGTTGGCCGCCGGGCTGACGGTGCAACTGCAAGACATCGCCAGCAGCGCCACGGTCGAGACGACCACTGGCGCCAACGGCGCCTTCAGCTTCAGCAACCTGGCTCCGGCCACCTACCGCCTGCGCCTGCCCGCGCCGCCGCCTGGCTACGTGGCCGACAGCGAGCCGCTGATCACCTACCAGAGCGGGCAAATCCTGAGCAACAACCATCTGAACCTGGTCCCCACCGGCCACGTGTTGGGCGTGGTCTACAGCGACAACAACGGCAACGGCCAGTGGGACGGCAATGAGCCAGGGGTCAGCCAATACAGCGTGCGCCTCGTGGGCGCAGGCGGACAGCAAATCGCCGTTGCGGCCCCCGACGCGGCCGGATACTTCCGTTTCGAGGGACTGAACGCCAACACACCTTACGCGCTGCAACTGACCAACGCGCCGTCCGGCGTGTTCCTCAGCAGCTCGCCCGGCGTCTTCACTGTGGGCGCAAACCCGACGACGGTGCAGCTCGGCATCGGCGTAGCGGCACCGCCGGCGGCGGGCAACCAGTATTTGGTCGGCATCGTTCGCTACCAGCAGGGCGAGGTCTTTGTCCCCATCGCTGGCGCGCGCGTCATTCATTACCAGCCGGTGAACGGCTCCTGCAATGTCGCCAATCCCGTCATCCAATATGACCAGTACACTGGCCTGGACGGCGGCTACGGGGATCAGGGCGCTGGCGGCTGCTTCAAAGTCGTAGATGTACCTGGCTTCAACAACTCGTCGGCCTATAGCTGGGGATGGTGTACATCCTCCTTCGTAGCAGACTGCTTCCTGATTAACGGGGGATATGGAAGAGTTATCGACGTCACCCTCACGCCCGCCGTGTTGCAGGCCAGAGCCAGCGACACAGCGCAGGTCGCCTGGAGCGCCTTCCGCGACGACAACGGCAACGGCTACCGCGATGCCGATGAGCCGGGGCTGGCGGGCGTGACGCTGGCAGGCGGCGGCAATAGCGGCGTCTCCGGGCAGACGAGTTGGGGCCAACCCCTGAGCTTGGCCGACGGGCTGCACACGCTGACCATCACGCCGCCAGCCGGGTACGTGGTCAATGGCCCGGCGACGCGTCCGATCGCCGTGCAGGGCGCCGACGTGACGCTGCCGGCCATTCCCTTGCGGCCGGCGGGACTGACCATCGTGCAGGCGTTCGTCGATCTGGACGGCGATGGCGAGCAGGACGAAGGCGAGGCGGGCGTGGGCGGCGTCAGCGTGACGCTGAGCGGGCCTGCGACAGCCAACGGAACCACCTTGCCCAACGGTCGCGTCCAGTTTGCCGGCCTGCCCGACGGCGGCTACACGGCGACGGCCGCAGCGCCGTCTGGCTTAGCCGCTGTCCCCGCTCGCGCCGTCACGCTGGCGCAGGGCGGCGTGCTCCAGCTTCCCCTGCACCTGGCGGGCCAGGTCAGCGGCGTGGCGTATCTGGACTGGGACGGCGACGGCCGCCAGCAGCCGGACGAGCCGCGTGTGGCTCTACCCGTGACGCTGACCCTCAGCAGCGGCGCGGGGACGCAGTTGGCGTCGGGTATGGGCGGCCTGGGCCTGTTCCTGGGGACGCCGGCCGGCAGCTACACCCTTGCGGCGACCACGCAAGCTGTGCAAGGGCAGGCTGTCTCCCTGGCCGCCAATACAGGCGTCGGCGCGGCGCTGGCGGCGGTTGGGCCGGGTGAGGTGCGCGGCACGGTCTGGCTCGACGCAAACAAAGATAGCATCCGCCAGCCCTGGGAGGCGCCGCTGGCCGGTGTGCCAGTGACGTTGGCGGGACAGACGACCGTCACAGATCACGCCGGCCGCTTTGCCGTGCGCGGCGTGCCGGCGGGGGCACATACGCTGGCGGCTGCGCTGCCCGCCGGCCTGACCGCAGAGGCAGTCATTGCCACAGTCAACCCCGGGCGAGGTGCGGCGATCGGGGTGGCGGCGGTGGAGCGGCGGCAGTTCACGCTTCATTTGCCGCTGCTGCAACGCTGAGACTGTTTGTAAAGATCCCTTGGACGCGGAGGCGCAGAGGTTCGCAGAGAGGAAAATCGCTACGGCCTGCTTCTCAGAGACTGTTTGTAAAGCCATCCACTTCGACGCGGAGGCGCAGAGATGCAGAGAAACGCAGAGGAACT
>JAPKMV010000203.1 GCA_026645635.1 Caldilineaceae bacterium | reverse complement strand
CTGCCGCGCTCGCCCACTATGGCCCCGCCGTGACGCTGGAACAGGACCCGGACGTGCTCGACACCTGGTTCAGCAGCGGGCTGTGGCCCTTCAGCACCCTGGGCTGGCCCAAGCAGACCGTCGATCTCGCCACCTACTACCCCGCGTCCGTGCTGGAGACCGGCTACGACATCATCTTCTTCTGGGTGGCGCGTATGATCATGATGGGGCTGAAGTTCACCGATCAGGTCCCCTTCCACACCGTCTACCTCCACGGCCTGGTGCGCGACGAGCAGGGCCGCAAGATGAGCAAGAGCCTGGGCAACGCGCTCGACCCTCTCGACCTGATCGCCGAGTACGGCGCCGACGCGCTGCGCTTCACCCTGCTCACCGCGGGCACGCCGGGCAATGACATCAAGCTCAGCGTGAGCCGCGTCGAGGCCAACCGCAACTTCGCCAACAAGATCTGGAACGCCGCCCGCTTCGTGGTGATGAAGCTGGAGGACGATACGTTGGCCATCGATCGCCGCGACCCTAACAGTCCCACCTACACGCTGCCGGATGCCGCGGAACTCAGCCTGCCCGACCGCTGGATCCTCAGCCGCTACGCCAGCGTGCGCGACGATGTGACCCGGCTGATCGAAAACTGGCAGTTGGGCGAGGCGGGCCGCCAGCTTTACGAATTCCTCTGGAATGAATACTGTGACTGGTACATCGAGGCGGCCAAGGTGCGCCTGGGCGAAGGCACGCCCGCGGCAGCCCACGCCACCCGCCAGGTCCTCGCCTATGTGCTGGAACGCAGTCTGCGCCTGCTCCACCCCTTCATGCCCTTCGTCACCGAGACGATCTGGCGCAATCTCCCCGGCATGGGGCAGGCGGGCGCGGCGTCGGTCATGGTGACGCGCTGGCCGGAGGCGCTGGCCCGCACCGACGCAGCCGCCGAGACCGACTTTGGCCGCGTCCAGGAAGTGGTGCGCGGCATCCGCAACGTGCGCAGTGAGTACGACGTGCCAGCGCCCCGCCGCATCGCCGCGCAGATCAGCGCGGGCGAGTTTGCGCCGCTGCTGCAAGAGAATCTGCCGGTGGCGGCCATGCTCGCCCGTCTCGACACCAGCCGCGTGGAGATCGCCGCGGTGCTGCCTGCGCCCGACAAGGCCGCGACCCTGGCCGTCGCTGGTGTGACGGTCTACCTGCCCCTGGCCGGTCTGGTCGACCTCGCCGCCGAGCGCAAGCGGATGCAGGGTGAACTGGACAACATCGAGAAGCAGATTCAGCGCATTGAGACCACGCTGAGCAACCCCGGCTTCACCGGCAAAGCGCCCGCCAACGTGATCGAACGCGAGCAGTTCAAACTCGCCGAACTGCGCGAGAAGCGGGAACAGGTGGCGGCGCGGCTGGGGGAACTGTAGAGATTGGAGATTAGAGATTGGAGATTGAGGGATTGAGGGATTGTGAGATTGGGGGATTAGGGATCAGGTAGTTTGCCGCCGGCTGAGCCTGCCGACGCCAGTCTCCAATCTCTAATCTCTCAATCTCCTAATCTCCTAATCTCCTAATCTCCTAATCTCCCTCTTGACCTCACTTGTGAAATATGGTACAAACATTACGCATCTCATACGCAGGGTGTGCTATTCTGGAATTACAGCAATCCAGGAGCATCGGAGACATAAACAGAGCGGCTTGCGTGGTGGCTGGATGACGGTCTTACATCGCCGGAAATTTGTGATAATTTTGACAAGTGCATGGCCGTGTGCTATATTCCTGCCCTAGTTGTATCCAGACCCAAATACACGATCAGGTGAAATGAGTTGACTTTGAGGCACCCCTATCCACAAGGTTGCAGCCACCACCGCAACACAGAGGATTCCTCGGTTGGGACGCCAGCCGGAATCATACAGAAGGAGACCGGACCCTTATGGCCGACAAACTTGCCGATCTGAGTCCTGAGGAACGTGCACAACGCGTTGCCGAGATGAAAGCCAAGATGCAGTCTGCTGCCAAGAAGGCGAAAACCGAGACGCCTGAAGGGGAACCGGCTGCGGTCGCTGCTGCACCCGCAGCGGCTAGTGTGAAGGCGTCGGCTGCGCCCGCGCCGGTTGCCGCCGAGAAAGATGTGGTCGTGGCTGCCCCTGTGCGTGAAGAAGTAAAGACGGCCACGAATGGCCATGCCGGCAACGGCGCCGCGGCATCAGCCGAGGTGGCGGGGGCCGCAACGGTCGTCTACAGTGCGCCGGTCATCGAGGAAGAATCGCCAGAAGAGAAGGCGCGCAAAGAGATGAACCGCCGCGAATTTCTCACCTACGCGTGGGGCGCTGCGTTGGGTCTGCTTTTGTTGGAAGGTGGCGTCGCCACTTTCTTCTTTATGTATCCACGGTTCCGCGCTGGCGAATTTGGCGGCGTGTTCTTTGTGGGGCCGGAGTCGTCTCTACCGGCCAGCGATGCAGTGCCGGTGCCCTACACCGACGGCAAATTCTGGCTGGTCACAACCGAGGCGCAGGAGCCGCGGGCGCTGTACATGGTCTGCACGCACCTGGGTTGTCTTTACAAGTGGGCGCCCTCGAATTTCCGCTTCGAGTGCCCCTGCCACGGCTCCAAGTTCAGCCATGACGGCTACTATATCGAAGGGCCGGCGCCGCGCTCGTTGGACATGTTCGAGATCACCATCGAAAACGGTGAAGTTGCCGTGAACACCGGCCGCAGAATTGTTGGCGAACCCGCTGCCGATTCGCCGGCGCGCGTCGTGCCGGCTTAGCCATCAAGCAGGTGCATCACGCGCCGGCATGGATGAAGGACGGCGCGGTGTCAGTGGCAACGAGTGGGATTTCCTGATTCGTCGCAGTGAGGAGATAAATTTGTATGGCCGTACAGCCTGAGGTCAACAAGAAGAGTGTCATGCGCACGGTGCTGGATGCAGCAGATGATGTCTTTACACGCATCACTGCCGGCATCTCGGCTGGTGAAGTGCGGCGCATGATTCGTGGCGAGGCGCCTGGTCGTCCGAACCCGCGGCTCAAACCTCATTCCGAGGCGTTCCTGCTCCATATCAAACCGACGTACTATCATGAGAGTGTGACGAAGTTCACGCACACCTTCCGGTTGGGGCTGCTCTCGACCTACCTCTTTTTTGTCGAGACGATCACCGGCCTGATCCTCATGATCTGGTATGCACCGACCCCGGAACGCGCCTACACGGACATGATCCGCCTGTTGAGCAACGTGCCTTTTGGCCAGTTGATGCGCGACCTGCATCGCCTGGGCGCTGAGTTGATGGTCGCAGTCGTCACCCTCCACATGGTGAGAACGTATCTGACCGGCAGCTACAAAGCCCCGCGCCAGTTCACCTGGTTCACCGGCGTGATTCTGCTCGTCCTGACCCTCTTCCTCAGCTTCTCCGGCTACCTGCTGCCGTGGGATCAGTTGGCTTACTGGGCTGTGACCATCGGTACGTCGATGGCTGAGGCCATCCCGCCGCCCATCGTCGGCGAGACGGTCAACTTGCTGGCGCGCGGCGCGCCCGACATCGGCGCCAATGGCCTCATGCGCTTCTATCTGCTGCATGTGCTTTTCCTGCCGCTGGCGCTCTTCCTATTCTTCTTTGTCCACTACTACAAGGTGGTGCATTTCGGCATCAGCCTGCCGTCCGACGAAGAAGAAGTGGGCCAGGATACAGCCAACAAGGTGCCGGCTGACCGCCGCGTCTACTTCCTGCCCGACGTGATGCTCGACGAAGCCGCACTGCTGATCGTCTTCACCGCGTTGATGGTGATTGCCTCGGTCTTCTTCTTCGCCGCGCCGCTGGAATCTATCGCCAATCCCCAATCGACGCCGCTGCACACGGTGGCGCCGTGGTACTTCTACTGGCTACAAGGGCTGCTAAAGATCGCTGACAAGGCGATTGCCGGCGTCTATCTGCCCGGCATCTTGCTCGTGCTGCTGATCGGCATTCCGTACCTCGACCGCAATCCCAGCCGCCGCGGGCGCGACCGCCGCGTGGCGATCATCAGCGGTGTCGTCGCCGGTATCGTGATGATTATCCTCAGTTGGATGGGCACGCCCTACTATGCGGTGCAGGGCGCGCCGGCGGTGGAAGTGATTCAGGAATTGATGCCCGAAGAAGGCATGGGGCCGGTGCGCGAGATCGGCTATGCTCACCTGCCGCTGGGCGTCTATGACACGCGCACCCATCCTGAGAGCGAGGATGAGGAATTCAACCACATTCTGCATGAGTTCGAGGCGTCGATTGCCGCATTCGAGGCGAAAGATCCGTCATTCAATGATGCGTATGGCATTCTGACCATCAGCCAAGAGCAGCCATCGCTCAAGCGCATCAACTGGGATATCTACTGGCTCAGCCCGGAAGGCGTCGACGAAACATACAACCGTTTCTTCTTCCTGCACGAAGACGCCTTCTACTGGGAGCAATACGGTATCAAGGACTTCAGTTTCATGCGTCCTGCCACAGGTGAAGGAGAGTAATCCATGAAACGGCCCTGGTACCGCTTTCTCTATGTACGTTCGTCCCTGGTGAAGTTGCTGCTGTCGATCATCGCCATCATGGTGGCAGTCGCGGTCGTGCTCTTCCAGGGCATCGCAGAAGAGCCGCGCATGTTGGCGCAGACGGCCAACTGGGACGGCCGCAGCATTCAGAACGGCGCGGCGATCTACGCCAACAACTGTTCGAGCTGCCACGGCCCCGACGGCAGAGGGCTGCCCGGCGTCGCGCCTGCGCTCAACAGCCGCTACTTCTTCACCCAGCGCCTCGCCGATCTCGGCTTCACCGGCTCGCTGGAAGACTACGTTGCGCTCACGGTCGCGGCTGGCCGCCCGAACAACCGCAACAGCCAGTGGGCGCAGATGATGCCCACCTGGAGCGCCGAGTACGGTGGCCCGTTCCGCGGCGACCAGGTGCGCGACGTGGCCAAGTTTGTGGTCAACTGGGAAGAAGAGGCGCTCACGCAGACCCAAGAGACCGACCCGTGGCAGCCATTCGAGAACGCGCCCACCGTCGACATTTACGGTGACGGCGGCGTGGTGGCGATGGAGCCGACGCCCGTGGCCACAGGTCCGCGCCCGCCGCAGGAACTGTTTGTCAGCATGACGTGCGTCGCATGCCACAACCTGAACCTGCCGCAGGATGCGCAGAATCGTGGCCCGGTCGGACCCAACATGGCCAATCTCCACGAAACCGCGGCGACGCGTGTGCCGGGTGAAGATGCCCAGACCTACGTGCACAACAGCATCGTCAATCCCGGCGCCTACACGGTCGAGAGCTACACGCCGGGCATCATGCCGGCGGACTTTGCGCAGAAGATGTCTGAGGAAGAGATTCAGTCACTGGTGGACTGGATTCTCGACCCCAATCGCCCGCAGTAAGGCCGGCACAGCACAGACGACGGGGTGGCTGAACGCTCAGCCGCCCCGTTTTTTTGCCCTTTGGACTATCAAGCAACATGGCTACAACCGCTGCCTACCGTCTCCACCGTGACCCCATTTTCTTCTTCACTGTCGGTTTCTTTGCTTTGCTGACGACTGCGCTGCCGGCCGTGCTCGGCCAACCGCGCTTCATGCCCTTGATCCAGGCCGTGGCGCTCACCGTCTTCATGCTCATCCCGCTGCGCCAGCGCGACCTGCGCGCCGCACTAGGGGTGATGTTGCTCTGGCTCGTCTTGCAGATTTCGGTGCTGCTGCTGCTGACCTGGTTTGCGCCCACCCAACTGGAGCGCGCCTTCGAGGATGGCTTTCTCTACCGCGCCGAGCTGGCTGAATGGTATTTCGCCAGCAGCCCCCTGCCGGCCAGTTTCGCCAGCCAGCCGCTCGCCTCGCTGGTCGAGATCGTCGGGCTGCTTGCGGGCAGCCTCGTCTCCGGTGGGCTGATCGGCGCCTGGTTTCTCATGCGCATGGCCAACCTGGCGGCTTTTGGCGCCGCCTCGCTGCTGCTGGCGTTGGAGAATCCGCTCTGGCTGCCCGTCGCCCTGCCACCCTGGACGCTGCTGCAATTGGCGGGCGGCGCCGGCCTGGTGACGCTGCTGGCCGAGCCGCTAGCCTCCGGGCAGTTTGGCGCCGGGCTGCGGCGGTTGGGCAATGTGCGGCGGCGGCCCCTGCTTGTTTTCGGCGCACTCTATCTGGCCGGCCTCGCCCTGGAGTGGGTGCTGCCCAATTTCTGGCACTTCTACCAGGGATAAGCGCCGCCATGCGAATCAAGCGCGTCGTCATCCACGGCTTCAAAACCTTCGCCCGCAAGACCGAGTTCATCTTCGACCCGGGCGTGACTGCCGTCGTCGGCCCCAACGGTTCGGGCAAGAGCAACATCGTCGATGCGGTGCGCTGGTGCCTGGGCGAGCAGAGCTTCAGCCTGCTGCGCTCGAAGAAGACGAGCGACGTCATCTTTTCCGGCAGCGACAAAAAGGCGCGCCTCGGCATGGCCGAGGTGCGCATCACCCTGGACA
>JAPKMV010000202.1 GCA_026645635.1 Caldilineaceae bacterium | reverse complement strand
GATCACCACGGGTGACTGGCCGCCGTAGGGCAGATAGCCCATGCGCTGCGCCGCCATGTCGTCGCCATCGTCCTCTTCCCAGGGCGCCCGCCGACGGCTGGCGACAAAGACCAGCAGCGCCGCCGGGATGCCCGCCACCACGCCAAACCCCAACCCTAAGGCCATCCCGATGGCATCTGCACTCAGCCGATTGGCAATACTCCACGCAAAGATCCCAATTACCAGCACAACCGTCACCACCACTGCGGTTTTCATCATCGCTTCCTTTTACGTTTGTTGCGCTACGTCACGTGTTGCGTGTTGCGTGCTGCGTGTTCCGTTGCGTCATGAAACATGAAACACGCAACACGTAAAACGCAACACGCAGCCATCGCCCAATCTATGCCCACGTGGATTAACCGCGCCCCAGAAATCGCGCCAGTGTCGAGCGCCAACTGCCCACCGTCGTCCACTCGCCGGCGGACGCATCGCCCCCGGCCAGCGCAGACAGCGTGTGCGGCGCTGCCACACTGGCCGGCGCGGGCGACGGCGTCACTTCCGGGGCGAGCCAACATCGACCATAGTGGCCGCGGCGCAGCGCCACGCCGATGGCGGCCAGATCCTCGCGCCCCAGCCAGGCTGCCTGAAAGCGCAGCGCATCCCCCTTCGTGATCAGGAGGAAATCGCCCTTGCCTGCCAGCTTCTCGGCGCCGCTGTCGGCAATGCCGGCCGCATAACGCGCCTCCTCGCGGCTGGCGACTGAACCGACCAGACGCAGCGGCAGGTTCGCCTTGATCGCGCCGCCGATCAATTCGGCCGTGGGCTTCTGGGTGCAGACGACCAGATGGATTCCCGCTTCGCGCCCGCGTTGGCTGAGGCGCGTCAACATGGCCTCGATGCGTTTGCCGCCCAGTTGCATCAGATCGGCCAGTTCATCCACCGCCACGACCAACGCCGGCCGGTTGAGGCGCTCCCGGTCGCGGCGTTCCATCTCCTGCACGAGCCAGAGCAGCCGCGCCTCGATCTCCGCGGGGCTGGCTGCGATCCCGCCGACGACGTGGGGCAGCGCAGCCAGCGGGGCAAAGCCGCGTTGCTTGGGGTCAATCAGCACGAGCTGCACCTGCGCCTGGCGGTTGAACATCGCCAGCGAGGTCAACAAGGTGCGCGCCACCGCGGTCTTCCCGGAACCGGTTGTCCCCACGATCAGCAGATGGGCGACATCGGGCGCATCCAGCCGCACCAGGAGCGGCGTGCCATTCGGCTCTACGCCGAGCACCGCGGTCACCGGCGGGACGACATGCAGCGATCGGCAGAGCGGCAGCAGGCGTACAGGCGCCCCATCATTGCTGCGCACCTCAACCTGGACAGCGCCATCAGCGCGCACGACGCGGGCTTCCGGCTCCTGCAGCGCCAATGCCAGTTCCTCTTCCAGCGCGCGGATTTTGCTGATCTTGACGGAAGGCGCCGGCGCCAGCTTGAAGCGCACAAAACCCGGCGCCACCGTTGCCCCGGTGACCCGCGCCGCAACCCGGTTTTGCTGCATCACACTCTCGATGAGATTGGATTTGTACTCCAACATCTGCCTGCCGCGCGCCATCTACGCCCACCGTTTATCTAGCTCTACCATGAGCGGGCAGAAGGTGCAGTTTCCTCATCCCATCGCCCTTTCACCCGCTCAATTGTCACAGGAAGACCGGACGGTGCGGAACTGCTGGGCCGGCAGCGTCCGCACCGTCGATGGTCAATATCATACAGAACATATGTTCTATTGTCAAATAAAAAAATCGGCGAGTACTCAGGCATCATCCACAGATTACACAGATTACGCAGATGCTCGAACCGTTACTCTGTGAAATCTGCGCAATCTGTGGAGCGTCTGTTCCCGAAGTCTTGGTAGTCACAAAATTGGATTGAGGCAGAGTCTCTGGTGCATGGGGACGCAAGGGGGCTGGTAGCTGCGTGTTACGTGCTGCGCGGCACGACGAAACACGTAACACGCAGCACGTAACAAAAATGGGGACTGCCTGCCTACGCCTCGCCCGCGCCCACCATCAACCCCACGAGATCGTCCCCATCGACCTCACTCGCCATGACATCGCCGACCTTCTGCCCGCGGCGCATGACGATGATGCGGTCGGCCACGGCGAAGATGTCTTGCAGGTTGTGGCTGATGATGATCACCGGCACGCGCTGGCTCTTGAGCGTCTTGACCAGCTCGTGCACCTTGCGCTGTTCTGGGACGCCGAGCGCGGCCGTCGGCTCATCCATGATCACCAGCTTGGCGTTCCAATAGACGGCGCGGGCAATCGCCACGGCCTGGCGCTGCCCGCCGGACATCTGGCGGATCGGGCGGCGCAGGTTGGGGATTGTGATGTCAAGCCGGTCGAGCACCGTCTTCGACTCGGTCAGCATATGGCGCCGATCCACCTGCTTGAACACCCCGAACATGCGCTTCATCGGCTCGCGACCGAGAAAGATGTTGACGGTGGCGTCCAGGTTCTCACAGAGCGCCAGGTCCTGGTAGATGGTCTCGATGCCCAGGCTGCGCGCTTCCATCGGCGACGCCATCGTGATCTCGCGGTCGGCCAGGTAGATGTGTCCCTCGTCCGGCTTGTAGACGCCGGAGATCATCTTGATCAAAGTGGATTTGCCGGCGCCGTTGTCGCCGGCCAGGGCCACGACCTCGCCCGGATAGATCTCCATGCTCACGTCACTCACCGCGGTGAGACCGCCGAAACGCTTGGTGACGTTGGTCAGGCGGATGATCGGCTGCCCTTGTGCGGCTGGATTCACACTGGTCAATTCTGTTGTCGCTGTCATGTTCGTCTGCCTATGCCCGGATGAGCCGTTCACGCGCCTGGTCGATCAGCACGGCAATGATGATGACGACGCCGACCGCGATAAACTGCCAGAAGGGGTTGATGTTGAGAATCACCAGACCGTTGCTGAGGACGGCGATGATCAGCGCGCCGATCAACGTCCCGATCACGCTGCCGGCGCCGCCAAAGAGCGACGCCCCGCCGATCACCACAGCGGCGATCGAGTCCAGCAGCAGCGCTTCGCCGGCGTTGGCCGCGCCGTTGGTGAAGCGCGTCCCATAGAGCACGCCGGCAAAGGCGGCGCACATCGCCGATGTCATATAGACGGCGATCAGTGTGCGTGAAACGGGGATGCCAGCGCGCAGCGCCGCTTCCTTGTTGCCGCCCACGGCATAGGTGTGCAAACCAAAGCGGCTGCGGGAGAGCACAATGTGGGCGACAAAGAGCAGGATGAGCATGAAGATCACGGCGTTGGGGATGACGCCCATCAACTGGCGCATGTCCGCCTGCGCAAGACCCACCGGCGGCGTCAAAAATGACCACCCTGCCGTCGGGTGAAAGTAGAACAAATAGCCGTTGCCCACGCGTCCCAGACCTTCCGTGCGCACCGGGATCGGCATCCCGCCCGAAAGCAGAAACGCAACGCCCCGGGCAATGCCAAACATGCCGAGCGTCGCAATAAAGGGCGGCACATTGAGCCGGGCGATCAGCAACCCGTTGACCAGACCGGCGATCAAGGCCGCAACGGCGCCGATCAGCAGCGCTACAGTCAAGACGATCCAGAGCGGGGCGCCTGGCGGCATCGTGTTGATCGTCAGGGCGGCGACGACAGACACCATCCCCATGACCCAGCCGGCCGACAAGTCGATCCCCCCGGAAATGATGACGAACGTCTGGCCGAGGGCGATGATGGTCAGGATTGCCATATTGGCAAGGATGTTTTGCAGATTGAACGGTGACAGAAAGACCGGATTGGCGATGGCAAAAATCATCACCAGCAGCAGCAGAAAGATCCATGCCCAAAATGCGCCCACGAAGTCAAGCACCGATCGTCCCTGCCCGCTTGCACGTGTATTTTCACTCATGAACGACAGTCCCTTGCAGTCGGCGTTTGCGAAAGTGATAGAGGATTGAAACCATGAGTGCGGGAAAAGGGCGTCGCTGACGTCCCTTTCCCGCACCGGGGACTGCGGCGGGGGAGCAGTTCCTGTGAACTGCGCCCGCCGCAGTGTCAGACAAACAAACTCACTGGCTGGAGTAGATGGCGTTCTGCGCCTCTTCCGTGTCGACATTGTCGCGGGTGATCACGACGTAGCCGGTCGGGAAGCGCTTCGGAATGCTGGCCGTGTCGCCGTTGATCGCCGCCAGGGCAAACTCGACGCACTTCTGGCCCATCTGGTAGGGCAACTGGGCGATCACGATGTCATTGACCTCATTGCGCAGGTCCTCGATGGCCGCTTCCGGCGCGTCGAAGTTGGCAACCTTGACCACGCCCGTCAGACCGGCATTCTTGACGGCCTGCGCGGCGCCCTCGGCGCTGAAGAGGTTGGTGCCGAAGATGCCGGCCAGGTCAGGCTCGCGCTGCAGGACAGCCGCAGTCTGCTCAGCCGCACGTGCAGCGTTGTCCTCGTTGTAGTCAACGCCCACCAGCGTGACTGCACCGCCCGTCGCCTCGATGGCTTCACGGCAGCCCTGCTCGCGCTGGTCAGTCGTGCTGATGCCGGGGCGCACATTCTGGATGTACATCTTGCCCGAGCCGCCGATCGATTCGATGATGGCCTCACAGGCGATGCGGCCACCCTCGACGTTGTCGGAGCCGACGTAGCTCAGCGGGAAGGTGACGTCGCCAGTGGTGTAGTCGCCGGCCGTGTCGCCGATGAAGGTGTCCACGGAGATGATGTGGATGCCGCGGTCGAAGGCGGCCTTCATCGGCTCGATCAACGCCTGGCGGTCGGTTGCCGCAATACAGATGGCAGCCGGATTCTGCGCAACGACAGCATCCAGGATCGGCCGCTGGAGTGTGGCGTCAAACTGCGCGGGGCCGTCGGCAATCACGTTGACGCCCATTTCTTCCGCTGCGGCGCGCAGGCCCTTTTCCATGGTGACGTAGAAGCCGTCGCCGCGCACGCCGTAGACCAACGCCACCGTCGGCATGTCGCCTGCGGCCGCCTCACCCTCCGGGGCCGCCGCCTCAGTCGCCGCCGGCTCCGCCGCCGCGCCTGTCTGCGCCGCCGGGGCTACCGGGGTGCAGGCTGCCAGCGCCAGCAACGCCACCGCCAACAACGCAAACATGGCCAGCCGTCTGACATTTCCTTGTGACATAGTTGACTTTCCTCCTGATAGTTTGAATGGTGGACTGCTTGCTGATCGAACGTCCGCTGGCTGGCGCAGAGGGCCAAACCAGATGACGGCGTTCACGGATAGAAATGGCGCGGCGCCGATTCGGCAGCCACAGCCGGACACAATTGCATTGGAGTATCCATACTGTAATCGATCTCAGGGCGATCTGTCAAGCACCCGAAAACGTGTAACCAAGGCGATCTCTCTGCTGCGAAAGCAGAATGAAACCGGGGCGCAAACACGCCAACACCGCGCGCCGCGCCCACCAATTGACAGCTTACGGGCGAAATGCCACAATGCCATCCCACAGCCTGATCCACGAAAAACCACAAGCGAGGTGACTTGATGACCCTACACCCAACACCACTGGCCGCCACCGTCGCCGCGCTGCGCGACGGCAGCCTCGACCTGCACGCCCACATCAACGCACTCTGCGACCAGATCGACGCCGCAGAGCCGCAGGTGCAGGCGCTGCTGCCGGAAGAAGGTCGCCGCGCCCGCCTCCACCGCGACGCGGATGCGCTGCTGGCGCGCTACCCAACACCGGCGCAGCGGCCGCCGCTCTTTGGCGCGCTGGTCGGCGTCAAGGACATCATCCACGTCGACGGCTTTGTGACCCGTGCCGGCGCCACCTTGCCGCCGGAATCGTTCGCCGGCGAGGAAGCCGCGGTGGTCGGTCTGCTGCGCGCTGCGGGCGCGCTGATCCTGGGCAAGACCGTCACCACGGAATTCGCCTACTTCGAGCCGGGGCCGACGCGCAACCCGCACAACCGGGAACACACACCCGGCGGCTCCAGCAGCGGTTCGGCGGCGGCCGTGGCGGCCGGCTTCTGTGAGCTGGCGCTGGGCACGCAGACCATCGGCTCCGTGATCCGGCCGGCGGCTTTCTGCGGCGTCGTCGGGTTCAAGCCGACCCTGGGACGCATCCCCAGTGCGGGCATCGTCTACTTCTCGCGCACCAGCGACCACATCGGCCTGTTCACCCAGGACATGGCGGGGATGCGGCTGGCGGCGAGTGCGCTGTGCGGCGCCTGGCTCGACGTAACGCTCACCGACGCCTGACCGCGGCGGGCTACACCATCTGGCATGTGCCCACGCTGTTGGACATCGCCGAATTGAACCAGACCCACCGCCGCCTGGTCTTTGGGGAATTTGCCCGCGAACACGCCCAACTGTACGCGCAGTTCAAGTCGCTCTATCGCCCGCGCACCGCGGAAATCATCGAACAGGGACGCCGGGTGAGCGACGGCGAGTTGGCGGAGCTGCGCCAGGCCATGCTTGTGCTGCGCGACAGCCTGGA
>JAPKMV010000201.1 GCA_026645635.1 Caldilineaceae bacterium | reverse complement strand
GCCTACGCGCACCTCGAACAGGTCGATCAATTCGATCACATCGTCGATGCCTTCCTGGATCGCCAGACCGTTGCGCCGGTAGCTGGTGGCGGCGAAGGCATACCCTTGCAGCGTGACGACATCGGCGATGGCGCCAAAGCCCGGAATGCTGAGCTGGTCCTCCGGCAGCCCGACCGGCTGCGTCGGATCGACATAACCATGCGCATAGACCACCAACTGGCCATTCCACGGCATCGGCGCGTCAGGCAGGCAGATGCGGAAGATGGCGCCGCTGGGCTGTTCGCCGTCGGTGCAAGCCGAATCATCGACAGCCGCAGCGGGTGTCGCGGTGGCGGCGAAGAGCGCGACCAGCCCGGCCAGGCCGATGAGAACGGCGAAGAACAGTGGGCGACAGGCGCGGAAAGGTGGATAGCGCATGGGTGAAGGCTTCGCTTTCTTCTCGTCTACTCGTAGGGACGCGGCGTGCGCTTGGCTCGTTGCAGACCTTTGGTCGTACACGACTGCGCCCAGAAACCGGTCAGTTGGTGTTTGGGATCGTTGATGGGATAGCCCTCGGCGATGATCTCGTCGCGCGGGTCGTTGCGCAGCGCCTGCTCGACTCGCGGCCACTGCTTGTCCGCAATGAACACGGCGATGGTCGCATTCGATGTGTCGGGAATTGGCGGCAGCCCCGGCGGCATGACCGGGGGCCGTTTCAGCCCCAGCACAACCATGACGCAACTGTTGAGCTTCTTGATCTGCTTGGGGCGGCCAATAACCGTGGCCTTCATGAGCGCGGCTCCTTTTTGGGCTGCTGGGACTTTGATCGCGGTGGCAAGCAGGCCGCGCACTTGTTCAGCTTTGGGCGGTTCCGGTCTGGCTTTGGGCTGAGGCTTCCGCCGCGGCTGGGCCGGGTTGACACTTTGGTCGCCAAAAACGGCTTCTTCCTGTTCGGGCGTCATGATCTCCTTGACGAGGAAGAAGTAGACACCGCCTGGTGTACGGCGACGGTTGCCACGCACGGTGAGCATTCCGCCGGCCGCCTCGATCTCCTGTGTGCGTTGATAGAGCGATTGCATCTCGTCGATGCCGATCGCACTTGCCACGCGGTTCAACAACTCGATATTCGGTTCATTAAGCCCTGCTGCGATTGCAGCGATTTCCGGGGAAGGTGGGAGAGCCGGCGCTGGCGCGACGTCGTCTGGTTCATCTTCACTGCTGTTGTAATATTCATGCGTGTCCATACGACCACTTTCACCTGATATGAGTGCGGATAAATGGCGAATGGGGGTGCGTACTGCGCATCAGTCTATCACAAACTGGGACATTTTCGCGAGTAATTGTCAAGGATGCTTACGCAAATTTGTCAGGTGGGACGGGTCGATGGGCGGGTGCAATGCCGTAGAGGCTACAATCGCTTCGCCATGTAGATGTCCGGCTTGCCGCGACCGTTGGCGTCGGGCATCGCGCCGACGACGACAAAGCCGACGCGCTGGTAGAAGGCGAAGGGATGGCCGGTGACATCGCGCAAGGCAGCCAGGTGTGCGAGCACGTCGGGGTAGAGGTCGACGCCGCCGATGCTGGTGCGGTAGTTCTCGTCGTCGGTGCCCAGCCAGAGCGTCAGCCCGCCACGGCGCCGTGTCTCCGCCTCCAGGTCGGCCACCAGCGCGCGGCCGATGCCCCGGCGTTGGTGCGCGGGCGCCACCACCAGCGGATGCAGTTCCCACACGTTGCCCTCGTACTGAGGAATCCCGCCCACCCAGCCGAGCACTGCGCCCGTCTCATCCACAGCGACGCGGTTGATGCGTTCCGGGTCGAGCGCTTCGCGCACTTCTGCCAGCCCAGCCTCGACATCGGGCCAGGCAGTGGCGCCCGTGTCAGCAAAAGCGACGACCAACATCTCCGCAATGGCCAGGTGCACCGCGGCGTCGTCCGCGGGTAGATCGATGATGTGTATACGCGTTGACATAGATCACTCTCGTTTGGTGGCCATGATAGACCGCGGATTTGGCGGATGAGACGGATTCTCGCGGATGTTTTTCGGTTCGCGCAAATCCGCGCAATCCGCCTGGTGGCCATGATAGACCGCGGATTTGGCGGATGAGACGGATTCTCGCGGATGTTTTTAGACTCGCGCAAATCCGCCTGGTGGCCATGATAGACCGCGGATTTGGCGGATGAGACGGATTCTCGCGGATTTTCCTGCTTTTATCCGCGTAAATCCGCCGCATCCGCCAAATCCGCGGTCTATCGCGCTCTCTTAACCCCAGCAGCCAGTTCAGCGCCCAACGCCGCCACGCGCGCCAGCCCACCCTCGCCAGTGGCCGCCTTCACCAGCGCCGAGCCGACGATCACCCCCTCGGCGATCTGCGCTACAGCCGCGGCCTGCGCGCCGTCGCCGATGCCAAAGCCCACGGCCAATGGCAGGTCGGTGTGTTTGCGCACGCGGGCAATGAAGGCGGCCAGGTCGGGCGGCAGTTCCGTGCGCGCGCCGGTGATGCCGGTGACGCTGACCAGGTAGATGAAGCCGGTGCAGTGGCCGGCCACGAAGCGGATGCGCGCCTCCGTGCTCGTGGGCGCCAGCAGATAGATCGTCGCCAGGCCAGCCGCGCGGCAGGCGGCTTCCAGTTCCTCGGATTCCTCCGGCGGCAGGTCGGGCACAATCAGCCCGTCGATGCCCGATGCCACGGCGTCGGCCACAAAGCGCTGCACCCCATAGGCAAAGAGCGGGTTGTAGTAGGTCATGGCGCAGAAAGGCTGCGTCATGCCAGCGGCGCGCAGCTCGCGCGTCATGGCCAGACAGTCTGCGACCGTGGTGCCCTGGGTCAGCGCGGTGTAGGTCGCGGTCTGGATCGTAGGGCCGTCGGCCAGCGGGTCGCTGTGCGGAATGCCGATCTCGAAAAGTTCGGCGCCTGTGTCTCCCAGCGTGCGAATGATTTCCAGCGTGGCCGCGCGGTCGGGATAGCCCATTGCCTGGTAGGGCATGAAGACTGCGCGCTGCTCCGCTCGGGCGCGGGCAAAGACCGCCTGAATTCGTTCGACGCCGGTCATAGGTTCCCCAACTCCTTCATGATCGTGCCCAGGTCTTTGTCGCCGCGGCCGCTCAGGTTGACGAGGATCACCTCGTCCTTGCCCATCTGCGGCGCCAGCTCGACCAGGTGGGCGATGGCGTGAGCGCTCTCCAGTGCGGGGATGATACCCTCCATGCGGCTCAGCAACTTGACGCCTTCCAGCGCGGCTTCGTCGGTGGCATAGGTGTACTCGGTGCGCCCCTGGTCGCGCAGCCAGGCGTGCTCCGGGCCGACGCTGGCGTAATCCAGACCGGCGCTGATGCTGTGGGTGAGCGCGATCTGCCCGTCGGCGTCCTGCATGACGTAGCTCTTGGTGCCTTGCAATACGCCGAGGCGTCCCAACTTGGGGTCGGCGAAGCGCGCCGCGTGCTCGCCGCCCTCGATGCCGCGTCCGCCCGCCTCCACGCCGATCAGCCGCACCGATTCGTACTCCAGAAAGGGGTGGAAAATGCCGATGGCGTTGCTGCCGCCGCCCACGCAGGCGACGATGGCGTCGGGCAGGCGGCCGGGGCCGTCGACCGGGTCGAGCATCTGGCGGATCGCCTCGCGGCCGATGACGCTTTGGAAGTCGCGCACCATGGCCGGATAGGGGTGCGGGCCGAGCGCGCTGCCGAGGAGGTAGTGGGTGGTGCGCACGTTGGTCACCCAATCGCGGATGGCGTCGTTGATGGCATCCTTGAGCGTCTTGCTGCCCGATTCCACGCCGCGCACTTCCGTGCCGAGCAGACGCATGCGGTAGACGTTCGGCTCCTGCCGGGCCATGTCCACGGTGCCCATGTAGACGACGCACTCGATGCCGAGCATGGCCGCCGCGGTGGCGGTGGCGACGCCGTGCTGCCCCGCGCCCGTCTCAGCGACGATGCGCGTCTTGGCCATCTTACGCTTCATCAGCAGCGCCTGGCCCAGCGCGTTGTTGATCTTGTGCGCGCCGGTGTGGGCCAGGTCCTCGCGCTTGATGTAGATGCGCGGGCCGCCAAAGTGCTCGGTCAACCGCCGCGCATAGGTGATGGGCGTCGGGCGTCCCACAAAGGTGCGCAGCAGGAAGCTGAGTTCGGCCTGGAACTCCTTATCGCTCTTGGCCTTGAGATAGACCTCTTCCAGTTCGTCCAGGGCGGGCATGAGCGTTTCAGGCACAAATTTGCCGCCGTAGGGGCCGAAGTGGCCGGCCTCGTCAGGCCAGGCGGCATAGTTAAGCTTAGGCTGTGGTGCAGGCGAAACTGCCATCAGCGGTTCTCCGTTTTCGGTTTACTTTCGTCCATGACAATGCTTATACTTCTTTCCGCTGCCACAGGGGCAGGGATCGTTGCGCCCGATCTTGGCCTGTGGCGCCGGGGCTGGCCGATAAGCCGGTTCAGGTTATCGAACCTATCCACTTGTCTGGGTGAGACGCCCCCCAGGAACGACCGCGCAGGTCGGAAATTTCATCGAACACGCTGCCCATCATACATTAAGTTGGCCGGAATCCACAGTGGCCAGCGCGGGCAATCGACCATCGACGCTGCGGAGTGTCTACGTTGCGCCCTGTCGCTGATCTGAACAGCGTGCAAACGAGCGTCTGTTAACCTGTTGCAACAACGGTCGTACAACAATCCGGTCAATTGCACAAGGAGACGTCCATGCATTTTGGCATCGAAGTGGTTCCCTTTGGCCCCTACAGCGACCCGCGGCTGGTCGTCGAATTGGCGCAGGCCGCCGAAGCCGCCGGCTGGGAGGCGATCACTCTCTGGGATCATGTCCTCTTCCCCTACGGGACCGGCGATCCGTGGGTGACGCTGGCCGCCGTCGCTGTCGTCACGCAGCGGATCAAGCTGTGCACCGACGTGGCGCCGCTGCCCCGCTACAGCCCGCATGTGCTGGCGCGCACCCTCATCGCCCTCGACATCTTGAGCCAAGGGCGGGTGATCCTGGGCGCGGGGGCCGGCGTCGATTTCGACTTCACGCCGGTCGACCCGGATAGCACACCGCGGCAGCGCGCCGCCATCTTCGACGAGAGCCTGGCGATCCTGGAGCACTTGCTCGCAGGCGCGGCAGGCACCCATCACGGCGAGCATTTCGCCTTCGAGAACGTCCAGCTCGTGCCTGGGCCGGTGCAGCAGCCGCGCATTCCCATCTGGATCGGCGGCGACAGCCCGGCGGCTTACCGCCGCGCCGCACGCTGGGATGGGTGGGTGATCGGCACGGTGGACGAGCAGCAGAACATCACGCTGGCGCCGGCGCAGATCGCGGCGCGGGTGGCTGCGATTCATGGCCACCGCACCAGCGCCGCGCCCTTTGCCGTCGCCGTGGCTGGCTGCACCGCTGCCGGACAGGCCGATCTTCCGGCTGCCTACGCTGAAGCAGGCGCCACCTGGTGGTTCGAGAGCCTGTTCGCCAGCCGCGGCTCCCACGAGGAGATGCTGGCGCGCATCAAGGCCGGCCCGCCGCGGTGATAGGACAAGGTGAGGGCGTGAGGGGGTGAGCGGGTGACGGAAACGCACCCTTTGCCCGCTCGAAGGATAACTCACATTCCCCAATCTCCAGCCACTGCGCCTCTCCACGCGCCAGCACGCCCCCGCGCAGCTTGCCCTCCGGCCGCGCCACCAGCCACTGATTGTCGAGCCAGACCACCAGACCCAGCGGCCCTGCCGGCGCGGGCGCGGTGAGCACGGTGCACCCGTCGACCTGAAACTGCACCACAGCCGGCCCCCAGCGTAACTCGTAGCTGTGCCAGGCGGTCATGTCCACCGCCAGCGGCGCCTCGGCGATGCGCAGCGCGGCTTGCAGGCGCGGCCAGAGCCGCGCATAGAACCGGCGGCGACGGAGCAACGGCGCCGCCAATGCCAGCAGCGGCAGATGTGCGACCGCGCCGGCAGTGCGCGCATCCAACGTCGCCGCTTCCCACCCTGCGCCGCGACTCGCTGCATCGACGGCGCCAGTTCCAGCCCGACAACGGGGTGGCCGGCAGCGGTCAGCGTCGCCAACAGCGCGCCTGTGCCGTAGCCCAACTCCAGCACACGCCCTTGCACGACATCCAGCGCCAGCCGCCGCCAATTGTCCCAGCCGCCCAGACTGACCAGCCAACTGATCGGGTCGTAGCTCCCCGCCAACTCATGATAGAGCCGGTCGCACGCCCACAGATAGGCGCGCTGCGGCCATGATCGGCGCGGAGTCTGTTCATCGGCAGTCAAAATTTCCTCCTACTCAAATCAACGCTCCGGCGCGATAATGGACAGAGTGTACGTATCTTGCCAATCTCTCGGAGACTGTTTGTAAAGTCACCAATTTCAACGCAGAGTCGCAAAGATGCAGAGAAACGCAGAGGCTATGCCGGTCGAAACCTCCTCTGCTTTTTCTCTGCGGGCCTCTGCGTCAAAGTGGGATGACTATACAAACAGTGTCTCAGGGTGCGGGCACGACGTGTCGTG
>JAPKMV010000200.1 GCA_026645635.1 Caldilineaceae bacterium | reverse complement strand
CCGCGCCCAGGATGTTGACATGGGGCACGATGCCCGCGGCCGCGTGTTCGACGCGCTGGCGCAACTCCTTGTCCTGCACGATGGCAAAGCTGGCGCCCAGCCCTGGCACGTTGTAGGTCTTGCTGGGCGCCATCAGCGTCACCGTGCGCGCGGCCGTGGCGGGATCCAGCGCGGCGATGGGGATGTGCTGCGCGCCGTCGAGGAGCAGGTCACAGTGGATTTCGTCGGAGCAGATCACCAGGTCGTTGCGGGCGCAGAGGTCGGCGATCTCCTGCAATTCGGCGCGGGTGTAGGCGCGGCCAACCGGATTGTGCGGGTTGCAGAGCAGGAAGAGCCGCGTGTTGGGCTGTACCGCCGCCGCCGTGGCCGCCATGTCCACCGTGTAGTGAAGCACCTGGCCGCTGGCGGTGCAGGCGAGCGGCGCGCTTTGCAGCACGCGTCCCTGGTTGACCGGCGCCGTCAGGAATGGGCCATAGACCGGCGTGTTGGTCAGCACGCCGTCGCCCGGAGCGCCAATCGCCGCGCTGACCACGTTGAGGCCACAGACCAGACCCGGCAGAAGGACAATGTCCGCCGGCGCAACCTGCCAGCGATAGAGCTGTTCCATGCGCGCCGCCAACAGCTCGCGCAGCGGTTTGGAATCCATCCCATAGCCGAAAACGCCGTGGGCGACGCGCGCTTGCAGCGCCTCGATGACGGCCGGCGGTGCAGTAAAATCCATGTCGGCCACCCACATAGGGAGGATGTCAGCCGCAAAGTAATTCCACTTGGCGCTGTCGGAAGCGCGGCGGTCGATGATCTGGTCGAAATTGAAGGTCATGTCGTTGTCCATTTACTCTGTGAAGGGCCGGCAGCGTCAGCATGTTTGCCTGCGTGCTGCTGTCGCTGATGTTGCCGCCAGGCGTGAGGTTTTGAGCCGCCTACGGCGTCTCGCCCTTGATTTCGTCGTGCTTGAGGTGAACCTGCCGCATGGCGCTGGTGCGATAGACCGCGCGCGCCATCGCCGAGGTGGAGATCGGGGATGTGGCGAAGATCAAGATGATCAACAGCAACATGCGCGCAAAGAGATGCTGTTCCCAGAAATAGACGCCGGCGCCCAGGAGCACGAAGCTGACGCCGACGGTGGTGGACTTGCCCGCTGCGTGCATACGCGAATAGACGTCCGGCAGGCGCAGGATGCCGATGCTGCTGATCAGCATGAAGATCACGCCGATAGCCACGAAGATCAACGCGATGATTTCACCGGCGGAAAAGGTTTCGGGCGCCATCAGTCTTTGTCCGTTTCCCAATCGCGCAGTTCGGCGCGTTCCATGTAGCGCGCCAGCATCATCGTGCCCACAAACCCAAGGATCGCCGTGATGATGGCGGCGTCGAGCAGCGAGGAGGCATCGCTGCGCATGGCGAACAGCGCAATGATGGCCACGGCGTGGATGGCGATGGTGTCGAAGGCCACCGTGCGGTTGGGCGGGTTCGGCCCGATGTAGAGACGCACAAAGCAGATGAAGAGCGACACGCTCAACACCGCCAACAAGATATCGAGGATCAGGTCAAACGACACCGTGATCATGCTGCTGATCTCCTCTGCTCAAGCACTACGCGTAAAGCGCAGAATGCGCTGCTCGAAGTCGCGCTTGATCACCTTGCGCGCTTCATCCGGGTCGCCCATCACCAGGTTATGCACGTAGAGCACGCGCTGCCCGTCCGGTTCGGTGTGCACATCCACGCTGATGGTGCCGGGCGTCAGCGTGATGGCAGTGGCCAATGCTGCGATCTCCACATCGCTGCTTGCCTCCAGCGGAATGGCAATGATGCCCCGGTCCAACTGCGGCCGCCGCGACAACACCAGGCCGGCCACCTGCAGGCTGCTGGCGATGATGCTGTAGCCGAGAAAGATGGCAAACGCGATGCCCGCCCAGACGCGGCGCCCATACTCGCGCTGCATGACCGACAGGACGAGAAAGCCTACCACCGCGCCCACAACGAAATCGGTGGGCGTGCTTTCAGGCTGAAAGGCCTGCCACAGAAACGCCAGCACCACGTTGAGCAGCAGCGAGTAGCCCAGGCTGGCGTGGCGACCAGTCGTCATGGCGTCACCTCCTGCACGACGGCGGGCGCAGGCGTCGGCGCCGGCTCTGGGTTGACGGCCTCAATGTAGCCGGCGCGGTCGATGGCCTGACTGGCCGCCGTCCCCGTCACCGTGAGCGCCGGCTCAGCAAAGATGCCGATGGCCAGGCTCAACGCGACCAGCACGATCGCCGGCGTCAGCATCAGCGCGCGGGTCGAGGTGTACGCCAGCCGCGGGCGCGGCTTGAGCTGCGGGTTGGGTTTGCCCCAGAAGATGTACTGCCAAAGCCGGATCATGCTCATCGTCGTCAGCAGGCTGACCACCACGCTGACCGCCGCCACCGCATATTGCCCGGTGGAGAAGGTGACTTGGAGCAGCCCCAGCTTGCCGACGAAGCCGCTGGTGGGCGGAAAACCGGCCAGCGAGAAGGCGGCCAGGAAGAAGACGACCGCCAGCAGCGGGCGCGAGGTCACCAGCCCGCCCAGTTCGCTCAGCTTGCCCGTCCCCATCTCCAGTTCGATTTGCCCGCCGCCGACCAGCAGCGCGGTCTTGACCAACTGGTTGTGCACCAGGAAAAGGATCGCCATCGCCAACCCAAAGCCGACGCCAAACGGCCCCGGCGTGAGCGCCACGCCCAACCCCATCAACATGTAGCCGATCTGGCTGATGATGTGGAAGCTGAGCAGCCGGCGGATGGTCGGCTGCGCAAAGGCGCCCAGCACGCCCACAAACATGGTCAGCGCCGCAATCGTCATGATGAACGGCTGCCAGGCGACCAGCAGGTCTGGGAAGAAGAGCGGGAAGGTGCGGAAGAGCGAGTACATGCCCACCTTGGTCAGCACGCCGCTGAAGAGCGCCGTCACCACCGGGTGCGGCGTGTGATAGCTGCTGGGCAGCCAGAAGAAGAGGGGGAACGCGGCGGCCTTCCCGGCAAAGGCGACAAAGAGCAACCCAGCGATCAGCGCCTGCAGCGCATAGGGCGCCATGCCCATACGCTCGCTGATCTGCGCCATGTTGAGGGTGCCGACCGTGCCGTAGGTAATGCCCGCGGCCAGCAGCAGCATGATCGACCCCATCAGGTTCAGCACCACGTAACGAATGGCGCCGTTGATCTGGCTCGGCGTGCCGCCCAGCGCCAGCAGCACGAAGCTGGACATCAGCAGCACTTCGTAGAAGACATAGAGGTTGAAGAGGTCGCCGGTGATGAACGCGCCGTTGGCGCCCATGAGCAGCAGCAGCGCCATCGGATAATAGCCCAACCGGGCGCGCGATTTGTCCAGCGAGGCGATGGCGTAGGGCAAGAGCAGCAGCGTGAGCAGCCCCACGACGGTCAGCATGATGCCGGTCAACGCATCTGCAAAGACGGTGATGCCATACGGCGCCGGCCAAAGTCCCATCTGAAAGACGATCCGTTCGCCGGTCAGCGTGTACGAGAGGATCAGCAACCCGATCACCAGGTTGATCACCAGCGCACTGCCGGACAGAATCTTCTGGATTTGGATGGCGCGGGGTCGGCGCGACACCCCCACCATGATCGCGATGGCGGCAAAGAGCAGCGGAACCGCCACCGGCAAAGGCAGCAAGGCAGTGTAGGGATTCATTGGATCTTCGCCTCCGCCGCATCTTGCGGACGGTCGTAGACCTCGTCGATTTCATATTGCAGCAGGTCGTAGTCGTCCACTGCATCGGGCATGATGACGCCAGCCGGCAGGGCATCTGTGACCATCGGCGCAGCAAATGGGTCAGCCGTGTTCAGGAGCGACGCCAGCTCGCCCGGCGCCAGGTCGCTGCCGGTGACCGCATCGCGGCGGCTCACCAGCACGACGATGAACGCGGTCACGCCGAAGCTGATGACGATGGCCGTCAGGATCAGCGCCTGGGGCAGCGGGTCGGCGAAGGTCTGCGTCGCCAGGATCGTCGCCAGGTCGCCTTCATGGGGGATGACGGCGGGCGCGCCGCGGGTCAGCCGGCTGGTGCCAAAGAGCGCCAGGTTGACGCCGTGGCTGAGCAACCCCAGCCCCAGCACGAGTTTGATCTGCCCGCGCGCCAGAATGAGCCACACGCCGGTGGTGAAAAGCACGCCGACCAACGCCGCCAGCATCACCGCTGTCATGCGTCCACCTCTTCCATCTGCTGTTCGCCGTCGAACACATCATTGCTGCGCTGCTCGCTGGCCTCGGTCAGGCGCAGCAGGTAGGTGACGGTCATGCCGATGACCACCAGCATCACGCCCAGGTCGAAAAGCTGCGGTGTGCCCACCTTGATTTCGGCGCCGAGAATGGAAAACTTGAGCCAGATGCCTTTGAAGAAGCCGCCTTGATACATGCCCAACAGCGCCGCGCTGATGGCCGTAAAGAGGCCCAGCCCAACCAACGGCAACAGATAGCGTCCAAAGCGCTCGCGCACCGGCGTTGCACCCTGCGCCAGAATTTGCAGCTCGATGGCCGCGGCCACCGTCAGGCCGGCGATGAAGCCGCCGCCGGGGTAATCGTGGCCGCGCAAAAAGAGAATGATGGCGACGACGACGATCACCGGCGTCAGCGCCCGGTCGGCCAGGCGCAGATAGATCTCAATCATCGCCGCCTCCTGCCGCCAACCGTTTGGCTTCCTGCCGCTGGGCGGCGATCTTGCGCCGCAGCGCATGCAGTTGCGGGCTGCGCAGCACGGCATAGCCGCCCAGCGCCGCCAGCCCCAACACGGTGATCTCGCCCAGGGTGTCGTAGCCGCGGATGTCCACCAGAATCACGTTGACCACATTGCCACCCTGTCCGATGGGCAGCGCGTTCTCCAGGAAGTAGGGCGAGATGCTCGGCCCCACCTGCACCAGATGGTTGATCAGCACGATGCCAAAGCCAAACGCACCCACGCTGAGCGCAATCAGCATCCGCAACATGCGCCGGCGCAGCGAGTCTTGAATCGGCGCGTCGGGCTTGACGCGGAAGAAGACAAGCACCAGCAGCACCACGGTCAATACCTCGATCAACAACTGGGTGATGGCCAGGTCCGGCGCACTGTAAATGATAAAGAAGATGGTCACAGCCAGGCCGACCACGCCCAGACTGATGATCGCACTCAGCCGCGACTTGGCCTGCACGGTGATGATGGCGGCCAGCATCGCCACAATATAGATCAAGATCTCCGTCAGGCTGGGCATCTCCGGGAATTCCAGCAGAATCGGGCGGAAGATCGGCGCCTGGAAGAGCGCGTAGACCATCGCCAGCACGCCGGCGAGCAGCGTCACACTGATCTGCGGCGCCATCGGCCCGCCCTGCACCAGGCGCGTCAGGCTGCGTGCAAAACGATAGATCAGATCAACGAAGGCGTCATAGACGTAGAGCGAGGTCATGCGCTCCGGCATACGGGCGAAGAACCCGCGCACTCCCCTGCGCAGCAGGAACACAAGCAAGCCCAATCCCAAGGCAGCCAGGCTGGAATAGAAAGCGATAGTCCAGCCATGCCAGAGGGCAAGATAGAGCGTATCGGCGGCTGGATCCGCCGTCGCCGCGGCGGAGATCGTCAACTGGCCGACCCAGCCCAAACCGACCAGCGGCAGCAGCAACCCGACCAACGCCAGCAGCAGCGGCATCAGCACGAACCAGAAGGAGGGGGCGTGGTGCACATGCGCCGGCTCAGCTTCGTCGGCGCGGCGGCGGAAGAACGCTTCCCACAGAAGCGTCAGGATCGCGGCTACAGTGAAGATCGCCATCACCATTGCGGTCAGATAGGCGGCGCCGCCCAGCAGTTGTTCGCCCTGTTCGTAGAGATGGACGACCTCTTCCAACAGCAACTCTTTGGCGAGGAAGCCCAACGTGGGCGGGATGCCCGCCATCGACAAGCCGGCGATCACGGCCACGGCGGCGACCAGGGGCAACCCACGCGCCAGCCCGGCGAGTTGGCGCAGGTCACGCGTACCCGTCGCATGGTCGACAATGCCGGCCATCATAAAGAGCGGCGCCTTGTAGAGCGAATGGGCCAGGATGGCAACCATGGCGGCGAGGATCGCCTCCGGTGTGTCGAAGGCCAGCAACAAGACGAAGACGCCCAACTGGCTGACGGTGGCGTAGGCCAGCAGCGCCTTCATGTCGGTGTAGCGCAGTGCACTCACTGCGCCCAGCACCATCGTGACACCACCGACGATGAGCAGCGACCAGAACCAGAGCGGCGAGTCCGCCATCCCCGGATGCAGCCGCGCCAGCAGATAGACGCCGGCCTTGACCATCGTGGCAGAGTGGAGATAGGCGGAGGCCGGCGTCGGCGCGGCCATCGCCCCCGGCAACCAGAACTGGAAGGGGAACTGCGCCGACTTGGTGAACGCGCCCAGCAACAGCATCACCAGCGCGGCCGGGTAAATGGCCAGTTCTGTCAGCCCCGGCGTGGCCACGATCTTGCTGAT
>JAPKMV010000001.1 GCA_026645635.1 Caldilineaceae bacterium | reverse complement strand
CTGATTGTCACGATCCAGTACGAAGGCGTAGAGCGCGTCGGGATGGTTATTGACTGTCTCGCGCAGGAGTTCATGGAGGCTGTAATTGTCGTTGAGCAAGATCGGGTCGATGCTGCGGCTGGCCAGGTCACTGGCGACCGAAAGGCCGCGTCCCACCAACTCTTCGAGAAAGACGCTGGTCATCACGGCGCGCACCTGGATCGTCACAGCCAGACCCAGCACCGTTGTCAGCGCCAGCACCATGCCCAGGATTTTGGTGCGCACATCCACGCTGCCGGCGACGCGCCAACCTATCCCTGCCCAACGATTCAGGCGTCGTGAGGGAAAGGGTGCAATGGTGGCTGTGCCGCCCAGTGTGGTGGGACGTGTGCTCATTCGCCGATCCCCGTGGCATGCACAATCGCACGCACGCCGTCATACGCCCCATCGTCGACTTCGACGAAGCGATCGATGCCCAGTTCGTCCAGCACGACGCGCCCTTCGCTGTCCTCGTGCATGGTGCGCAGCAGGTCGTACAGTTGCGCCTTCTGGCGCGGCGGCAGGGTGGCCGGCACCACCACGGGCGGGATGCCGAAGGCTTCCGACATATGGATGATGCGGATGCGCTCTGCCAGACCAGGATCGCGCTGCAAGGCGTAGTCGAGCACCAGGCTGTCCACGGCGGCGCCATCCGCCACACCGTCCGCCACGGCTTCGATGGCGCGGTCGTGGCTGTAGGTATAGAACGTGCGCTGGAAGAAATGCTCCGGCGTCTCGCCCATCTGTTGGAGCGTGTAGACCGGATAGATGCGCCCAGTGAAACTCATCGGATCGGTGAAGGCGAAGACGCGCCCGCGCAAGTCAGCCATTGTTTGGGCTTCGCTGTCCGCCGGCACAATCAACTGGGAATAGTAGACCGACTCGCCGTTGATCTCAGGCGCCAGCAGCAGTTCCATTCCAAACTGATCGTTGCCCACGACATAGGCGTTGGTGCAGATGAAAGCCAGCTCCACCTGGCTGGCTTCCACCATGTCGTTGAGTTCGGCGTAGGTGCGGCGCTGCAGCAGATCGACCGGGCGCCCCAGCTTTGCGGCCAGGTAGTCGGTCAGTTCGCTGTAGCTTTCCACCGTGCCTTGTGGCGAGAGGATGGCGGCGACGCCCACGCGCAGACGCGCGATCTCGGCCGGCGCCGCGACCGGCAGCGCCACGCGCTCGTTCATATCCACAAAGGGCAAGGTGCTGGCTGTCCCGGGCGTACAGCCAACCAGAAGAGCGGCGCCAAGCATTGTCAAGACACAGGTGGCGCCACGTTGCAGCCAATTCATCCACAGTATCCTTGAGCCAGTCTCTTCGACCCACGCCAGAGACGCATCCGACGACACCAAGCTCATTTTCCAACCGACACCGGCGGCGGGCACGCTTCCTGCGCTGCGGCCGCCATCGCCGGCGCCGCAACCAGTTCATGGCCAAAGTAGCGGCGCTGGAAGCGCAAGGCTACATTGACCAGCGCGATCATGACCGGCACCTCGATCAGCGGGCCGATCACCGCGGCAAACGCCTGGCCTGAGGTGATGCCGAAGACCGCCACCGCCACCGCAATTGCCAGCTCGAAGTTGTTGCTGGCTGCGGTGAAGGCCAGCGTGGTTGTCTTGGAATAGTCGGCGCCGATGCGACGTCCCATCCAGAAACTGACGAGGAACATGATCACGAAGTAGATTGTCAGCGGAATGGCGATGATCACCACATCCAGCGGGTTTTGAACGATCTGGTCCCCCTGGAGGCTGAACATGACGACAATCGTGAAGAGCAGCGCAGCCAGCGTGATCGGGCTGATGCGCGGCAGGAAGCGCGTCTCGTACCATTCGGCTCCTTTCGCCCGCAGCAGAAAGAAACGGGTGGCGAAGCCGGCGATCATCGGGATGCCGAGGTAGACGAAAACGCTCTGCGCCAGTTCCGCCATGCTGATGTGCACCGTCGCGCTCTGCAAGCCCAGCGCCTGCGGCAGCACCGTAATAAAGACATAGGCGTAGACGCTGTAGAAGATCACCTGAAAGACGCTGTTGAAGGCCACCAGCCCGGCGGCGTACTCAGTGTCGCCCTTCGCCAGTTGGTTCCAGACGATCACCATGGCGATGCAGCGCGCCAGCCCGATCAGGATCAGACCGGTCATGTACTCCGGGTAGTTGTGCAGAAAGATCACCGCCAACACAAACATCAAGATCGGGCCGACGATCCAGTTTTGCACCAGCGAGAGGGTCAGCACCTTGACGTTGCGGAAGACCTCGCCCAGTTCTTCATATTTCACCTTGGCGAAGGGCGGGTACATCATCAGAATCAGACCGAAAGCAATCAGGACGTTGGTCGTGCCGACCTGGAACTGGTTGATGAATCGCTCGACGCCGGGGACAAAGAACCCCAGTGCGACCCCAAACCCCATCGCCAGGAAGATCCAGAGCGTGAGGTAACGGTCGAGAAATGAGAGGCGTTTGGTCACACCGGGGACAGGGGTTTGGGTTGCTATTGCTTCAGACATTAGATTGATCCTCCAGAATTACTGTTCAAACTGATTGAGAAGCTGACTAATATCGCGTTCAATCGCATCCCGCACACTGCGGAACACTTCTGCAATTTCCTCTTCTGTCCCGGTCGCCTTGGCCGGGTCGGGGAAGCTGTGATGCACACGTCTGCCTGGGCCGAGCCAGACCGGGCATTCTTCGGCAGCCGAGTCGCAGACTGTCACCACCAGATCGAAGGGCACGTCTCGGTACTCGTCCACCAGCTTGGAACGCCCCTGATGATCGATGCCGATTTCGGCGAGCGCTGCCAGCGCCAGCGGGTGGACGTAGCCGGCCGGCTGGGTGCCGGCGGAGACGGCTGCCCACCGCTCACCCAGGCGGGCGTTGACGATCGCCTCGGCCATTTGTGAACGGCAGGAGTTGCCAGTACACAGGAACAGAACTTGTCGTTGGCGCATGGTTAATTCAATCCTTGTTGAACTATTTGGGTAAAAAAATCAGGCAATAATCGCTGTCATCGGTTCAAGCTGGATAGGCGAACCCTGCGGGCCGCAAGCCGGATGACGCTCCTTGATGCGTGCGGGGTCGAAAAAAGCGCCAAAGACTTGCGCCAGCTCCGCCAACGTGGACCGGTTGATCGAGTAGTAGACCCAACGCGCATCGACCGCGTCGCGCTCGACATCCACCAGACCGACTTCGCGCAGGATGCGCAGGTGGTGGGAAATCAAGTTGGGCGCCATACCCAACGCGTCGCCGAGTTCACAGTTGCACTGCACGCCTTCCATGAGCAGGTCAACTATGCGCAGGCGGTTGGGTTCGGCCAGCACCTTCAGTTGGCGGGCCAGGTTGTCCATGTCGGCTGAGGTTGTTGCAGAAGTAGCCAATGTGAGTCTCTCTCAAATGATTCAACTGCCATTGAACTATTAATCGCCAGTTTAGTCGCATCACTTGTACCTGTCAAATCGAGATGTGACGGGTTGCCCTCACAGGAGGGCAACCGACCATACACATCTGCGGCGCCACGGCCACCGGCTGATTCTGCGCATAATCGAAGGCACAGACGCCGCGCCCGATGCAGCGGTCGGTGATCACGGTCGGGCGCCAGTCGATTCTGCCTTAGGCTGATCATAACCCGAACACAGAATTGAGATTGCCAAATGAGTTTCAGGCAGCTATCACCTGCTTCAGTTGCTCCACCGAAGGCACTTTGCCCACGACCTTGACTGCACCGTCGATTGCCAGCGCCGGCGTCACCATCACCCCGAAGCTCATGATCTGGTCGATGTCTGTCACCTTCTCGATTTCGTAGTCGATACCCAACGCCTGCGCCGCCTTTTCCGTGTGCAGCGTCAATTGCTGGCATTTGGCGCAGCCGGCGCCGAGAATCTGTAGCTTTTTCATGGTCAATCCCTTTCTGTTTGAATTCTTTGAAATTGTGAATCGTGAACTGTGAATTGTGAATTGTGAAGGCGTCGCCCCTCGCAACTCGCCCCTCGCCCCGCCTACGCAACCCAGGCGCCGTAGGCCCAGCCGGTGAGCGTGGCAAAGACGACCACCAGCGTCACGAAAACGACGGTCTTTTGCGTGCCGACGACGCTGCGGATGACGAGCATGTTGGGCAGGCTCAACGCTGGGCCGGCCAGCAATAGCGCCAGCGCCGGGCCTTGCCCCATGCCCGCGCCCACCAGCCCCTGCACGATCGGCACTTCGGTCAGCGTGGCGAAGTACATGAACGCACCGAGGAACGACGCCACGAAGTTCGACAGCAGCGAGTTGCCGCCCACCGCCGCCGCCACCCACGCCGACGGGATCAGCCCTTCGTGGCCGGGGCGTCCGAGCAGGAAGCCGGAGATCAGCACGCCAACGAGCAGCAACGGCAAAATTTGTTTGGCAAAGCCCCAACTCTGGTCAAACCAGTCGCCCATTTCGTCTTGGGAGGTGCTGGTCAGCACGGTGAGACCGATCAGACCGACGACAAAGGGCACCTGCGGCTGTTCGGGGAAGAGCAGCGCCGCACCGGCGGTAATCAACACGATCGTCGTCACCTTCCACCACAGCACGCCAAACCAGCGCCACAAGGCAAACGCCAGCAGCAGCCCAAAGCCCGCCGTGATCGCCCACTTCGCCGTGTAGATGGCGCCCCACAGCCCGCTGATCTCCTGCGGCTTGCCCCAGTTCGCAAAGACCAGGATGCCCACCATCGACCCAAAGTAGATGGCATTCTGCCAGAGCGGGCGCGTCACCTCCGGGACAGGCATGACTGCCTGCGCTTTGATCTTGGCCTGTTCCTCGTGGCGATAGATCGTCGCCATGATCAGCCCGATGACGACGCTAAAAGCAACTGCACCGACGGCGCGGGCAATGCCCATGGATGGCCCAAGCACCGCGGCCGTCATCACGATCGCCAGCACATTGATCGCCGGCCCGGAGTAGAGGAACGCAATCGCCGGCCCCAACCCGGCGCCCATGCGGTAGATGCCGGAAAAGAGCGGCAGCACCGTACACGAGCAGACGGCGAGGATCGTGCCCGACACCGACGCCACGCCGTAGGAAAGCACCTTGTTGGCGCCCGCGCCCAGGTAGCGCATCACCGACCCCTGGCTCACAAAGACGGCGATGGCGCCGGCGATGTAGAAGGCGGGCAGCAGGCAGAGAATGACGTGCTCTTGCGCGTACCATTTGGTCAACTCCAGCGACTCAACCAGCGCGTTGTCGAAGCGGGGCCAGCCGATCGGCAGGTAGTAGAAGGCGAGAAAGACAGCCAGCATCGCCGTCAGCGGCTTCCAGATCTGTGACCAGCGTTCGCGGCCGACGCTGACCATCTCGCGCCAGCTTGACCGCCAGGACGGATGTGCGGGTTCAAGTGCATTCACCGGTGCAGTGCCGCTCACCGGTTTGTCTATCGATTGCATACGATTGCTCCTTTACGCGGCAAGGGACAAGATGACTGGCGCGCACTTTGGACAATTACATTCCGCGACAGGCTCGTGACGCCCCTGACGGCCCCGGACGGCGTTGACCGGCCCCAGCATGACATCCAGCCAGGCGAGCACCTGTGCGTCACAAACGCGATAGAAGACATTCTGTCCCTGCTTCTCGTCACAAATGACGCCGGCCTCGCGCAGCAGACGCAATTGCTGCGACACATAGGGCTGCGGCTTGCCCAGCAGCGCCTCGAGATGGCAGACGCACTCCGGCTCGCGGCGCAGCGCGTCCAGAATGCGCAGCCGCTCCGGGTGCGCCAGCACTTTCAACCGGGCGCCGATGGATTTGTAGTCGTTCTCTGTCATAGCGGTTTTCAATCCTTGCCAATAGATGCGAAAACTAAAATATATTGAATTATGCATATATTATGCCCGACTTCACCGTTTGTCAATCCTGAATGTGGGCTGGGCATCGCGGGAGAGAGCCAGGCGCCCATCCGCAGGGTGCGCAGATTAGCGCAGACAGCGGAGGTCACACCTGCGTACTCTGGGTCAATCTGTCTTCTCAACCACCCGCGCAAAGTCAGCGCGCAACGGTTCGGCGTCCCACCCGTCGTCGCGGGCCAGGTCTATGCCCGTCAGGTCGGCCTGCAGGATGTGCTCCAGGTCGGCGATACGCTGGCGCGCGGCCAGGAGATAGACGGTGCGGTCGCCTCGCTGCCCGGTCAAGGTGCGCACGCTCTCTTCATCGTAGCGCAGGAAGGTCTGCGCCGCACGCTGCGCCTGGTAGGCGCGGAAGCCGAGCAGACGCAGCGCGTCTGTCCCCAGCCGCAGCGACGTGTCGAGCGTCTCCCGGTAGACGTAGGGCACGCCAGCGTCGAGCAGATCATGGGCGTCCTGCCAGTCGAAGGCGCGCGCCAGGATCTGCAAGTGCGGGAAGTGCTTGTGCGCCGTGTGCACCAGGTCGAGCGTCCGTTCGGGCGTGTCGAGCGCCAACACCAGCAGCTTTGCCTCCTGCGCGCCGGCGGCGATGAGCAGATCGTAGCGCGAGGCGTCGCCGTAGTAGACCTGCAGCCCAAAGCGGCGCAAGGCATCGACGCGGTCGGCGTCGTTGTCGAGCACGGTCACGCCGACGCCGTTGGCGCGCAGCAGCCGCCCGACTGTCGACCCGAAGCCGCCGAAACCCGCGATGATCACCGGGTTGCGTTCGTCGATGGCGTCGGGTTCTTGGGCCGCCGTTTCCTTCGTGCCCACACGCGGGCGGATGACGCGCTCGAAGAAAATCATCAACAGTGGTGTGAGCGCCATGCTGATCGCCACCACGGCAACCAACGGGTCGGCCACGCTGCCGTCGAAGACCTGTTCCTGCACGCCGAAGGCAAAGAGCACGAAGGCGAATTCGCCCACCTGCGGCAAAGCAAAGGCCAGCAGCAGCGCCTGGTCCGTGCCCAACCGGAAGACCTTCGCCAGCGCCAGGAGAATGGTGAACTTCAAGACAACGACGCCAATCACCAGCCCCAGGATCAGCAGCGGCTGCGCCAGGATCAGGGCAAAATTGATCGATGCGCCCACGGCCAGAAAGAAAAGCCCCAACAGCAGCCCCTTGAATGGCTCGATGTCGCTTTCCAGTTCGTGGCGATATTCGCTGTTCGCCAGCACCACGCCGGCCAGGAAGGTGCCCAGCGCCGCGCTTAGCCCGACCTGGTTCATCAGCAGCGCAATGCCGATCACCAGCAGCAGCGCGGTGGCGACGAACAACTCGCGCAGGCGTGTGGCGGCGATGGCGCGGAAGACCGGGCGCAGCAGGAAGCGCCCGCCCAGGATGATCGCCGCCACGGCCGCCAGCACGGCCAGCGTCTGCGCCCAGGGCGGCAGCCCGGAAACCAGCGTGGTGGCCGCGTGGGCGTCGGCGCCGTGGGCGTCGCCGGGCGCAGTCGCCACCGTGCCTGCCAGCAGCGGGAAGATCGCCAGCATGGGAATGACGGCGATGTCCTGGAAGAGCAGCACGGCAAAGGATGCCTGTCCGCCGGCGCTTTTGAGTTGGCCGCGCTCCGCCAGGCTTTGCAGGACGATGGCCGTGGAGGAAAGCGCCAGGATCATGCCGACGGCCAGCGCCTGCTGCCAGGGCAGCCCGAGCAGATAGGCGACGGTCGCCGCAACCGCGGTCGTGACGACCACTTGGAGGCCCCCCAGCCCCAAGATCGGCCCGCGCAGCCGCCAGAGCAGCGCCGGCTCCAGTTCCAGCCCGACCAGAAAGAGCATCATCACCACGCCGAACTCGGCGAAGTGCATGATGTCTTCGCCGCCTTCCCCCAGCAGTCCGAGGCCGAAGGGACCGATCACCACGCCGGCGATGAGATAACCCAGCACCGAGCCGAGACCCAGCCGCGCCGCAATCGGCACGGCGATTACCGCGGCGGTCAGATAGACGAACGCCTGAAAGAGAAAGTCGCCGCTCATTGCGTCACCGCTTGGGTCGATTTGCCAATCATGGGCATGATGTTCAGCGCATCGTTGAGCGTCTGCCAGGCGCCGAGCGCTGCCGGGTCGAGCGCATCGTCGCGCAGCGCCTCCAGCACGTGGCGATAGTGGCCGGCTGCCTGGCCTATGTCGTCGAGGGTCATGCGGTGCGCGCCGTGAAAGATGAGGGGTGGCAGGTACGCCATGCCGCAGAGGTAGGCGGTCTGTTCGATGGGCGCCAAAAACTCGCGGATGGTGAAGCGGTTGAAGGCGCCAGGCTGGTAGGCTTCGGCGCGGCCACCGGCGCTGAGGATGATCAGCAGCCGTTTGCCCCGCAGCGCATGTCCCTGCGAGCCGTAGGCCCAGCCGTGCTCCAGCACCAGGTCTTGCCATTGCTTGAGCAGCGCGGGCGTGCTGTACCAGTAGAGGGGGTGCTGCAAAACAATCAGGTCGTGCTCGGCCAGGAGCGCCTGCTCGCGGCGCACGTCGATGTCGAAGGTGGGGTATGCCTCATAGAGGTCGTTGAAGGTGACGCCGGGCATCTCTTGCGCCACGCGCACCAGGCGGCGATGGACGCGGGATTTCTCCAGCGCAGGATGGGCGAACAGAATCAAAATGCGCGTCATAGGTCTCCAATCGGGTGACGGTGCGCCGTCGTCGGCTGGTGCGACAGGATGAGTCCTGAACGCAAATCCGCAGATTACGCAGATTTTTGCAAATGTCAATCTGCAAAAATCCGCGCAATCTGCGGATGGTTTCTGTTGTCTGGCAGGGGAATGCAGGGACCTGCTGCCATCGCTACACAGTCGAAAGATCCCACTCTTCGTAGATTTTCGGCACGTCGCTGATCAGACGCCGGGTGTATGGTTCTTGGGGGCGCAGAATCACCGCATCGGCCGTGCCGCTTTCGACGAACTTCCCATGCTCCATGATGTAAACGGTGTCGGACACATAGTAGGCCAGGCCGATGTCGTGGGTGATGAAGATGAGGGTCATGCCGGTCTCGTCGCGCAGCTTCATCAGGTAGTCGAGGATGGTGGCGCGCGAACAGGCGTCGATCATCGAGGTGGGTTCGTCGGCGATCAGAATCTTTGGCTTGAGCAGGAAGATGCGCGCGATCATCAAGCGCTGCATCTGACCGCCGGACAGCTCGAAGGGGTACTTGTTGGTCAGTTCGGCGAACTTCAGGTTGACGAAGCTGCACGCTTCCGTCATCAGCTTGACCTTTTCTTCCTTCGGCAGTCTGTCGCCGCCGCGCAGCTTGATGCAGTCCAGCAGCACGGCGTCGATCTTGTGGAAAGTGTTGTAGGCCGAGAACGGATCCTGGAAGATGGCCTGGATATTCTTCCAGTATTCCTTCTTCTTCTTGCCGGAACTGATGTCGCGCTTCTGCCCCTGGAAGAAAATTTCCCCTTCCGTGGTGCTGATCAGACCCAGGAGCATCTTGGCCAGGGTGGTCTTGCCGCTGCCCGATTCGCCCACGATCGAGATGATTTCACCTTCGTGAAAGGCGAAATCCACATGGTCGACGGCGAGCGTTCGGTTGCGTCCAAAGCCGAAAACCTTGGTGACGCCGGTGCCGCTCAAACACAGGTTTGTTTTACTCGCCATCCTGATAAACCCTCCTCAGTTCTGTTTCCGTCAGGACACAGCGGTACGCGCGATCATAGCCCACTTCGTACAATGGCACCGAAGTCACCTTGCATTCTGCCTTGACATATTTGCAGCGTTCGGCGAAGCGGCAGCCGGCCGGCGGATTCTTGAGGTTCGGCGGCACCCCCGGAATGGCGGTCAGCTTGACATTGCGCAGGCCGCTCTCCGGTACGATGATCGACCCCATCAGCCCCTTGGAATAAGGATGGAGCGGGTCGAACACCGCCTGCTTGGCGGTGGCATGCTCCACGATCTGCCCGGCGTACATGACCATGATCTCGTCGGCCACGTTGTAGAGCAGGGGCAGCTCGTGGGTGATGAAGATCATCGCCTTGATGAAGCCGCTGTTCATCATGTCGCGCAGCATTTTGATGACCATCTTCTGCGACGTGACATCCAGCGCCGAGGATGGTTCGTCGGCGATCAGCACCTTGGGCGACAGCGTCACCGCCACCGCGATCACTGTGCGCTGCTTCATGCCGCCGGACAGCTCCACCGGATATTTTTGCAGCACTTCTGCGGGCAGGCCCAGGGTCGCAAACAACGACCGGGCGTGATCGTAGACCATCTGCTTGTTCCAGCCCGGTTCGTGCGCCCGCACCACATCGCCGATGAAGTCGATGATCTTGCGTGTGGGGTTGAGCGCGTTCATGGCTGCCTGGGGGATGTAGGCGATCTCCCGTCCCAGGATCGACTTGCGCACGTCGTCGGGTTTCATGCCCGTGATATTCTGGCCGTCGATGATGATCTCGCCGCTCGTGTAGTGCAGCGGCGGGAAGTAATAGCCCATCAAGCTGAGCGCCAGGGTCGACTTACCGCAGCCGGATTCGCCGGCGATGCCCAGCGTCTTGCCTTCCTCGATCCTGAGCGACACGTGATCGACGGCGTAGACATCCTCTTTGTAGCGGGTGATGTATTTGGTGGTGAGGTCGCGGACCTCAAGCATGACTCTCGCCATTCACTCACTCAATCCCTCAGTGCAGGGTTGAACACCTGGTCCAGCCCGGTGTTCATCAGGTTCATCGAAAAGGTAATCAACGCAATGGTCAGGAGGACGGGCATGTAGGCCCACCATTTGCCCAGGATGTGCGCCTGGTAGATCATCGCCCAGTTCATCATCAGCCCCAGCGTCGGCGTTTCCGTCGTCCGTGGCCCCAGCCCCAGGATCGACAAACTGGCTTCGGCCAGAATCGCCGAGGAGACCTGCAGAATGAACGCCATGACCACATAAGAGGCAATGTAGGGCAAAATGTCGGCGAAGATGATGCGGGGCACCGGATGGCCCGACAGCTTCGACAGGTTGACATGGTCGCGATTGCGCAGGGAGAAGACTTGTGACCGCACCGCCCTGGCAGTCCAGACCCAGGAGGTGAAGCCGATCACGATGGCGATGGTGATGGCGCCGCGCTGATCCTGGCTGATGCTGAAGGAAATCAAGATCAACAGCACGAACGTTGGGATCACGGTGAAGAGATTGGTGACGAACATGATCGAGTCGTCCACAATGCCCCCGATGTACCCCGCCATCAGGCCCAGGACGAGGCCGATTGAGGTGGCGATGAGGCCCGCGACCAGCCCAATCAGCAGCGACACGCCGGCGGCGGCGACCAATTGCGTCGAGATGTCCCGGCCAAAGTTGTCGGTGCCCAGCGGCAAAAGGCGGACATTGGCCACGTCGTTGATGTTGGCGAAATCGGTCAACTTGACGACGCCTGTTTCTTCCAGCTCGCCCGTTTCGGCGTTGCGGGCGGCGATGATCGCGCCCTCGGTCGACAGCAGCCCGTCAATCGATGCATTGACGCGCTGGAAGTAACGCTGGCGGGCAAAAGTCATCCCCGGCAGCCGCAGGTTGGGGTCATAGTTCGCCTCCCACTGCGTCAGCAACTGCTCAGTGTTCTCGATGTCGATCTCATCTTCCGGGATGCCAAAGGCAACCAGCCATTCCTGCATGGCGACCCGATCATCCTGGCTCAAGCGGCTGGCGATGCGTCTGGCTTCCGCGTCGCTCAGGTTGAGTGTGTACGTCGTGGGCGCATTGATGGTGTCGTAGGTGTTCACATAGAGGCCGGGCGGGAAGAACGTGCCCTGGCCAATGATCTGCAGCGGCGGCTCCTTGATGAACAGCGGATAGACGAACACGACAAACAGCGTCGTCATCAGGATGGTGAAGCCGACTACGAACTTGCCGGAGTGAAATACCTGGTTGATGGTGTGTTTCATGGCCGGTTCTATCCTTAATCCGACTGGGTGGCCTTGATGCGCGGGTCAATCACGCCGTACAAGATTTCCAGCACAAAAGTTGCGGTCAAAACCATAAAGGTGATGATCAAAGTTGCGGCTGAGATCAGCGGGTAATCCTGGCCCGTGACGGCGGTCAAGAGCGTGGTGCCAAGCCCCGGGTAGCTGAAAACGATCTCCGCCACCAGCGCGCCGCCGACGACCGTGCCGAGCGCCAGCGCCAGGCCGGTCACCTGCGGCAGCATGGCATTCCGAAAGACATAGCCAACGATCCGGTCATCCTTGATGCCCATGAAACGGCTGAATTTTACATAATCCGCATTTAGCTCGTAGATGGCCATGGAGCGCATGCCAATGGCCTGACCACCGATCAGGATGATTACAATCGACCAAAACGGCAGTTGATAGTGGATGAACATCGACCGCAGGAAGTTCGGGGTCATGCTGGGAATCAGGTCAAAGCCGTAGCCGCCCGAAGTGGGAAACCACTTGAGCTGAACAGCAAATACGACCAACAAGATGATCGCCATGCCAAAGGGTGGGAAACTGCTGAGGAAAAGGCTGGTAGGCATGAGGACCTTATCAAAGCCCCCTTTGCGATAGGCCGCCAGCGCGCCCAGCATGTTGCCAAGAATCCAGCCGACGATGATGGCCGGAATCTGCAAAATCAGCGTCCACCAGATGGCAGAACCGATCACGTCTGTCACCCTTCTGGGATACTGGCTAAAGGAGAAACCGAAATCGCCCTTCAGCACATTGCCGACATAGATAAAAAACTGCTCGTACATTGGCTTGTTGGTGCCGAACAACTCAGTATATTGTTCGTAGATTGCCTGGACGCCCGTCGAGTTGCTCATGCCTTGCGCCTGGCGCGCCACGATCGCGGCCACAGGGTCTCCCGGCATCATGCGCGGCAGCATGAAGTTCAGCAAGAAGGCGAACACAAAGGTGATCGCGAACCAACCGAGCTTGTTGAAGAAATACCTTCTGTAGCCTTTCACGTCAACCTTCCCTTTGGTGTGACAACATTCCCGGATTCTTCAAGAATCCGGGAATGTTGGGACAGACTAGATGCGCTTTACTGCACGAGTTCCAGGTTGTAGAGACCCGCGATGCTCCAGCCGTCGGTCAGGTTGAGCGGCGGGACCGGTGGGTTGGTGCCGTCACCGTCGTAGGGGTAGTTCGTCCAGACGCTCTCGTTCACCGTGTGGAACGACTGCGGGCGGTACATCAGCGTGAAGGAGGGGATGTCCGTCAAGTAGATCTTGACCAGCTCGGTGTACATCTCCTTCAGCGCGTCCGGGTCGGTTTCCGCCGGGATCGCCTTGATCAGTTCGTCGGCTGCCGGGTTCGCATACTGGCCCCAGTTGCCGTTCCAGTTGCTCGCCATGCCGATGAACTCGGAGCTCATCAGCTTGCGGATGCGGCCCCAAGGCTGCGTCGGGCCAGCGCCGTCGCTCCACATCATGAAGATGTCATAGCCGGCGGGCAGCGGCGAATCGGACTTGGTGACGACCGTCTGATAGACCGACCACTCCGGGAAGTTGGAGGTGATGTCGATGCCGATCTTCTCGCCGGCTGCGGCCACGACTTCGATCGCCGCCTGCCAGTCAGACCAGCCGTTGGGGCAGGTGGCCACGTAGCTCAGCTTCTCGCCGTTGAACTCGCGCCAGCCGTCGCCGTCGCTGTCCACCACGCCACATTCATCGAGCAGCGCGATGGCGCCTTCGATGTCGTTGCCCGCCCACTGCAGGTCAGCAACGGCGTCATGGTCGAAGGTCGCCTGTTCGCCGGCCGTGGGGTTCATCAGCGAGCGCGGCACCTGGTCGAAGGTCGCCGACTGGTTGGTCATGGCATTGGCGATGATCGTCGGGTAATCGACGGCCATGGCGATGGCCTTGCGGATGCAGACCTGATCCAGACCGGGCGACTGCAGGTTGAAGAACGCCGTCGGCAGGCTGGCGCCGATGCCATAGGGCGGCTCCGGCAGATAGGTGGAGATGGGCAGATTCTGCACTTCCCACAGGTCCTGGACGTTGGAGTTGAACTGCTGGCTCACATCAACCTCGCCGGCCTGCAGCGCAGTGGTGCCGGCGGCGTTGTCCTTGAAGATCGTGTGGGCCAGGTACTTCGGCGCCGGCAGCTTGCCCCACATGCTGGCATCCTGCCCCCAGTAGTTGTCATCGCGCACGTAGACGACCTTGCTGTCGTCGGCGAAGAACTTGTGATACGGACCGGAGTAGACGACGTCTTCCGCCGGGTCGGCCAGCAACTGGGTGGGGTCGCCGGCGACGCGCGCTTCCAGCGTCTCCGTCCAGGCTTTCTGGATGACGTAGTTGGTGCTCACATAGGCGGCGACGAGCAGCGGATTGACTGCGGCGCCATTCTCGTCCAGTTTCGCCTTGATCACCACCGTCTGCGGATCGACTGCCTCGATCGCGTCGATGACATCGATGTTGGCGGCGCCGGTCGGCGTGTTGTACTTGACGTGGGTGGCCCAGGTGTAGGCGACATCCTCTGCCGTCACCGGCGTGCCATCGCTCCACTTGGCCGCAGGCTTGATCTTGAAGGTCAATTCCGTGCGCGCATCGTTCCACGTGAACGGGCCATCTGCCAGCAGCGGATATTGCTGACCGTCGAGCATGTTATAGAGATAAGGGGTCTCGAACATGATGACGCGGGCATTGTCCTGCTGCGCGATGGCCATCGCATTGTTGTTGCTGTTGGAGTAGGGATTCCAGCCAACCACCGGCCCCCACTGCTGCCCGTTGAAATAGAGCGTCTCGTTGCGGGGCAGCGCATTGGCGTCAGCCGGCGCCTCAGCAGCCGGTGCTTCCGTCGCGGGAGCATCAGCCGCAGGGGCTTCGACGGCTGCTTCGGTGGCCGGCGCCTCGGCGGCCGGCGGCGCTGCGGGCGCGGCTGCGCCACCACACGCCGACAGCACCATGCTGGCGACCAACAGCAGCGCGATCAGGATTGAAAAACGACCTTTCATTTGTGCCTCCTCGAAAACAATGGTTTGGAGTTTGGACGGACTGCTAACCTGTTAATGCAGCAGAAATTAACGATCGATATTTGACACCCCCTTCGTCGGAAAGATTGCGCGCTGCGGCACGCTGCGTTGCGCTGGGGCGCAGCGCCTGCCCGCAGGACATACGCACGATAAGTTCGGTTGGCAGCACGATGTGTTGCGCATGGGCGCCGTCCGCTGAGGCTGGAGCCATCTCCAGCAGATCGATCAGCGTTGCGGCTGCCAGATGCCCCAATTGCTCGATCGGTTGATGTACTGTGGTAAGAGGCGGATCAGTCGTTGCCGCCGCTGGGATATCGTCGAACCCGACCACGGCAATATCCTCGGGCGTCCTGAGTCCCGCGGCCTGGATCGCCTTCAACGCGCCGAGCGCCATGTTGTCGCTGGCCACGAAAACGGCCTCGGGCCGCGGGGTGGCCTGCAGCAGACGCTCCATCCCCTGCCTGGCGCTCCACTCCGACCAGTCTCCCTCCTGGATGTAGGCCGCCGGCGTCTCGATGCCCATTGCTTGCAGGCCGCACAGAAACCCATCGCGGCGGTCCAACGCGGCGACCATGTTCAAGGGGCCGGTGATGGTGGCGATGCGCGTATAGCCCAACTGCACCAGGTGCTGGGCCGCCAGGTACGCGCCGTGCTCGTTATCGGCGTCGATGGTAGGGATGTCGGGGCGCTCAGACCTGCGCCCGATCAGCACAAACGGGAAGCGCTCATCCAGCAGACGCGTCACAAACACATCCTCTGTCAGCGCCGAAGCGACGATCAGGCCGTCCATGTGGCGGGCGCGGATCAGCCAGCGGAAGGTGTCATCGGACTGTCGCAGCACGAGGGAGAGCATCAGATAGTATCCCCGCTCGTCGCAAGCAGCGGCGCAGCTCTGAATCAGCGAGGGGAAGTAGGGGTCCGCAAAAATGGCGTTGAGCGCCTGCGGGATCACCAGGCCGATGACCCTGCTGCGCCGCTCGGCCAGTGCGCGCGCCGCCGGGTTGGGATAGTAATCGTGGGCTTTGATGATCTGCCAGATTCGTTCCCGTGTCGCAGGTCTGACGTTTGGATCGTCGTTGATCACGCGCGACACGGTCGAACGTGAGACGTCGGCGAGCCGCGCAATTTCCTCAAGTGTCAGCGTCGTCCCCGCCTGCCTGGGCAGGTTCTCGGTTGCGATCATAGCCGATGACCTCTGCGCGCTCGTAGACGGTTTCCGCCTGGCTGCGCAGCATGTTTAACTGGAAGATCGAGATGTAAGAGTGCCGTGATGGTAGAACTCTGTGGAAGCTGGCCAACAAATGGGAGCGCTCCCAACGGCTATACTGTAGCATTCCCGCGCGGCATTGTCAATAGTTCGCGTCCTGGCCACTTGGCCTGGATTTCTTGATCCGGCGCACGATATGCCGAGATTGGGCGGCTGTTTCCCGCCCGCCAACTCACCCTCGCGCCAGCAGTTGATTCACCAGCATCAACAGCGGCCCGCGCTGCTCGTAGCCACTCTCGCTGAAGTCGCTCACGCCCAGGTAGAGGTCGCGGCGTGTGCGGCGGATCAGCCCCAGCAGCAGTTTGCGCAGCGTATCCTGGCGCGTATTGTATTCGTCCTTGTCTGACCACAATGCGCCCGTCTGCCAGCGGTTGGAGAGCACATAGGGGTGCGTCAGCGGCTGGTAGAGCCGCTCCCACCAGCCGCTGGCGCCGATGTCCAGCCAGAACTGCACCGTGGCGGGCCGGTTGCGCAGCAGAAAGGTGTACGCGGGCGCCAGCAGCACGGCATCCTCGGTGGGGCGCCAGCCAGGCACGTAGAGCGCACCCAGCGCGCCCGTCTCCGCCAGGTCGAGGTAGGCGCGCCCCAGGCGCGTGGTGGCCGGTGGCGCGCCCGGCGCCGGCGCCGCGGCGACATCCTCGAAAGCCCAGCGGAACTTGCGCGCGGACTCCACCATCTGGCTGGCGACGCGGGCCGCGTCGCGATCTTCGTGGAAGCCAAAGCCGGGCTGGCTCAGCACTTCGCCAAAGAGCCGGGCAAAAAATTGATCCAGCGGTAAATCGTCGCCTACGGCACTGTAGCCGGCCAGCCAACCGCGCAGCCGGTCGTAGTCGGCGCCGGCCGCGTAGGTGACCCGCTCGCGCACCGGTGCGGCCAGCGCAGCAAACTCGCCCAGGCGCGGCCCGCCGCCAGCCGCACCGCGCCCGCGCGGCCCATAGACGACAGCCGCCAGCAGATTGGCGCGCACCGGGTCGAGCCGCGGCAGGCTGGTCACCAGCGTGGTCGTCACGTCGGCGGTGGCGGGCGGCACGCCCCAATGCGGGTGCGCCAGCCGCGCCAGCGTCAGTAGCGCGCGCGCGGCCGGTTCGGACTCCAACGCCCGGCTGGGGCGGTGGGTGGTCAGTTGCAGATCGCGGTGCTCCAACGCAACTTGCAGGCTGAAGCGCAGCGCATCGCTGACAAAAGGCGCCAGGATCACGATTTCGCTGGGGGGGATGCCCTCTGCATGCACCAGGCGCCGCAGCGTGTTCGCCGCCCATTCGACCATCTGCGGATAAAAACGGAAGCTCTCGTGGCGCAGCGTGGGCAGTGCGGGCGACGGGGGACTGGCCGCGGCGGCCGCTGCGCGCGCAGTCTCCCCGGCGCGCTTGCGCCCCTGGATCAGCACGTCGATGCGCTGTGTCAGCGCCGCCAGTTCAGGCGACATAATGTACGAGTCGGTGAGCGTCTGCTGCTGGTCGCACGCGGCGGCCAGGGCGGGTATGCCGTCCGGGTCCGCGCCAAGGTAGGTGCGATAGCCGCCGTCGGCGTCGGCCACGATCAGCGCGCTCTCCAGGTGTGGCAGCCAGCGCAGCACCAGGTTGTGGGCGCTAGGTGTATCTTCTTCCGCGTTGTCAAAGACCAGGTGGCGATGGCTGCGCAGCAGATGGGTGCGGCTCCAGTCGTTGCGCAGCACCTGCTCGTTGAAGAGCACGATCTGCAGGCTGAAATCGAGCAGGGTCGTGCGCAGGCAGAGGGTGCGGAAGGCATGGCTGATGCGTTGAGCCGTGCGCAGCGCATTCAGGCGCGCCGCGCGCTGTTCGCCCAGGGGCACGGCCAGTTCCAGCCGCTCGTAGGCGGCGTCGATGGTCAGCCCCAGCAGCGCGGCCTTGTTCAGGTTGTCGAGGATCTGGCTGATCACCCGGCTGCGGTCGATGCGCAGCGCGTCGAATTCGCCCCGGTCGATGGCCGCGTCCACCAGTTGCGCCATGTGGTGCTGGCTCGTCTCCAGCGTGAGAAAGGTCGGCTCACGGCTGGGGTCGTCGAAACCGGCGGTGGGCGCGATCAGCGGCCAGTAGAGTTCGACCGACTGTTGGGCGAGGCTGGCAAAGGTGGTGATGCGCACCGGCGACCCTGCGGGAGCCTCGGGGCCGGTGAGCAAGGCGCGAAATGGTTCGGCCAGGGTGCGCTGCGGTGTGAGCACGAGAATGTCATCCCCGCGCACCCGTTCCTGGCGTAGCAGCCAGCGCACGCGCGCCACGGCCAGCGTCGTCTTGCCGCTGCCGAACGGGCCGATCAGGAAGACTTTGGTTCGTGACTGGGTGATAGAAATCAATGATTCGTTCATGAGCGGATTCGCATGGTGCTCTACAACGAAATACTAATAAGGTGCGACTGTCGTCGACTGCCTAATATTTCACCGCTTCAGAAAGGATGCGCATGAATCTATGCTTATTGTAAAAGACAACGCAAGGAAAGACTAGGCAGTATGCAGTGGAAAAGAAGAAAACACCACTAATGTTAATTCACCCGATTCCCAAATTGTGTAGGAAGCTGCGACATGGCTTTCATTTCGACACCAAGTTTTGCTAACTTGCTACATATTTTGCAGCGTGGTATCCTCCGTCCGATTATGCACATATGTGCTAAAATTATGGCTGCTGGTACTAGTGATTGTGCGCAGGGTTGATACACCAAATGAGTCAAGCCAACTTTGAACAAGACCGCAAATTTCGGCTTATAGATCTTTTTGCTGGCGCTGGAGGCATGACTCTTGGATTCTCTGCGAAATTCGGCAATCCGTTTGTGCCCGTTTGGGCAAACGACTTCAACGATTATGCTGTTGAAACTTACAAGGCAAATTTCGGTGCACACTGCGAGTCCGGTGATATTGTGTCTATTCTGGAGAGGGAAAGCACCGAGATTCCCGATGCAGATATAGTCATCGGTGGGCCTCCTTGCCAAGGATTTAGCTTGCTGAATAAGCAAAGAGAAAATGATCCTCGGAAGCAACTATGGCGACCCTATCTTGAAGTAGTAAGGCGTTCAGGCGCACAGGTATTTGTAATGGAAAATGTGCCTCAGCTATTGGGATCACCAGAGCATGAGGAAATCGTTGACGAAGCTGAGAAAATGGGGTTTCAATTGGTCTCTGCGAAATTGTGCGCTGCTGACTATGGAGTAGCACAAGTACGTTGGCGAGCTTTTATTGTCGGATGTAAATTCACCGATCCGTTCTTCCATTTTCCACCTATGCCAACACATTTTAATCCAAACGGAAAGGCAAATGGGGCGAGGCAGAACCTGCTGAGTGGCTCGGATGGAGGTCAATTGAAGCCGTGGGCCACGGTAAGAGATGTGATTATGGATCTGCCCTCGCCAAAGGGGACGGCCATCCGCAATGAACCTGCGCCATTGGACTTGCATTTCAAGCGCTCTCCCACGGCTTTAAGCGAAGCAAGATATCGTACAATTCCTGAACAGGGAATGAATCGTTTTGACTTGCAACGACTTGCACCTGAACTTACGCCGGAATGTTGGATTAGAAAAACCAAAGGTGGGACAGATTTATTTGGAAGGTTGTGGTGGGATCGGCCAGCCTTCACAATTCGGACAGAGTTCTATAAACCTGAGAAAGGACGCTACTTGCATCCGGAGCAACATCGACCGATTACACATCGGGAGGCAGCGAGACTCCAATCGTTTCCTGATGATTTCATATTTACTGGTTCAAAGATCGAGATTGCGAAACAGATCGGCAACGCTGTGCCACCCTTATTGGCGGCAAACGTAGCCAAGTCAATGGCCCTACTCTTGTCTCTTTACGCTGAGACTTATGATGTCCGACCGATTTACGCCTGAACAGCGTAGCGACATAATGTCGCGTATCAAAGGTCGCAATACTGCTCCTGAGAGGACAGTTCGTAGTCTCCTACATCGAATGGGGTACCGATTCCGATTGCACCGCAAGGGTCTTCCGGGAAATCCTGATATTGTTCTACCAAAGTACATGGTTGTCATCTTCGTGCATGGTTGTTTTTGGCATGGACACACTGACTGCAATAGGGCAAAGCGACCAACGAGTAATGTTGAGTTTTGGAACAACAAGCTCCAACGCAATGTCGAGCGAGATCGATCGGTCAGGCAAGAACTTGAGGATCTGGGTTGGCATGTAGAAGTGATCTGGCAATGCGAGATAAGGGATATTCCGCAACTGGAAAGTCGGCTCAGATCACTCTTCTACAGAATAAGCACCTCAACTACAGTGCAAGAATCTCAACGCGCGAACGACGTTGCTGGTGCTTTTGACCAGTCATAGCATTAAGTCATGTCCTCGTTGCACCCAAGGAATGTTTGCCTTGTGTTAGCCAGGGGTAGTATTGTTCGGAAGGCAAATCCCGACTATGCCAGTCATCATGGCATACAGTACAAAGTGTAATCAGGTTTTCTTGAGTGTTTGAGCCACCGTCAACGTGGTGTTCGATGTGGTGGAGTTCGAGGTGGCGAGGGTCGGATCGATTGTTCATTGAGTGCTGCCAACCGCACCGCTGGCATTGATAATTGTCTCTACGCAAAGTATTGCGGCGATCCTCATCTCTGATGAGGCGATCATGGGGCGGACTCTGTCTATCTTGTTCAAGAAGATAGACGCCTACAGGAAGGTCGATACGTCCAGAGTAATGCCAGCCATCTTCTGTACGCAATTCTCTGACCCGCCGTCCCCATTCAGTAAGATCTTTACACACGTACCTCAATTCTTCACCAGTGACTGAACGCGCTACGTTTTCTCGAAAATATCTGAGAATTTTCTCTTTGGCACTGCCTGTGCTGTTGCGAATCGTTTTAGCAATATGCCAGCGGTACGCCGCCTCTCGGTCCTGTGTTGTGTCCAGGAGTATGTAATCATCTTTGGTTAGAGTAGTCGCAGATAAGTCCTCAAAAACCAGTTCACCTTGCTCGAACATTTCTTTTGCTGTAACGCCCGAGACAATCGGCCACCCCAATTCCACCCGCAATTCGCGCACGCGTCGTGGCCAGTCGTCAATTCCAGCAACGACCGCTAATTCTGCGCCATCAATCCTTGTTCGCGGATACTGACTGAGATAAACAAGAATTCTATCCCGGGCACTTGAAGCGAGTTCTCTTGGAATCAACGAGCTTCCTAGATCGCGTAGTGTATGGTGAATGGGGACGAGAGCAAGAACTTTCGCACGCAGATCAGTGCTCTGCAAATTTTCAGAGAAATCAGTTAGTATTACAGCGCAAGGTTGCGCTCCAGTAGACCGGAAGGTCTAGGAAGAAAGCATGGTATTGTTCTCCAACTCATGAGCAATGAAAAGGAGACAATACCATGCCGAAGCAAATTGTACCCGGATTTCAGATTAGCGAAACTTGCCCTGCGCCAGAGTGCAACCTGAGCGAGCACGATGTAGAGCAGTTTGTAGCAGAATTGGAGATGTACTTCGATCTTTTGGCGCCTGCCTTTCGTCGTCGCGATCAATTTGGGTGGGGTGAAATCTA